>NZ_LZIZ01000098.1:0-11402 GCF_001666915.1 Mycobacterium sp. E3339
GATCATCAGACCGCTGATCTCGTTGCCGGTGCACATCGATGATCCCGCCGAGCGGGCCCGACTGGTGGCGCTGGCGAATCGACGCTGGGGCGACACCACGTGGTTCAGGAACGTCGGTGGGGCGTCGAACGCGTCGGCCAGATCCGGGTGGGTCCCGCGTTCCTTGGAGCGCCGGCGCACCCGCGCCATTCCGACCGCTGCGTCCCGAATCAGACCCGGCAGTTCGGTGATCTGCCGAACATGGTCCCGCGCGGCGGCCCGCAACAGGTCGGCCCGCGAGGCGGTGACGCCCGCTTCGTCGTTCTCGCGTTCCTCGGTCGGGGCGTCCTCGAGATCCATCGCGCGCGCCAGCAGGTTGACCGATGCCACCCCGTCGGCCAGCGCGTGATGAACCTTGCCCACCAAGGCGAACCGCCTGCCAGCGAGTCCCTCGGCGAAGTGAAACTCCCAGAGCGGGCGGTCGCGGTCGAGCGGCGTCGAGGCGATCCGGCCGATCACCTCGTCGAGTTCTCGACGGCCGCCCGGCGCGGGCACCTGCACCCGGCGCAGGTGGTAGTCGAGGTCGACCTCGCAGTCCTCCTGCCACATCGGGTGATGCAGCTGCCAGGGAATGTCGACGAGTTTGTAGCGCAACGGCTCCAGCAGGTGCAGCCGGCGGCGCACGTGACCGCGGAACGCCTCGAAACCGAACTCCGATTCACCGGGGTCGATGACGGCCACTTTCATTGTGTGCGTGTGCAGGTTGGGCGTCTCGCTGTAGAGCAGCATGGCGTCCATGCCATTGAGTCTTTTCACGCGCCATCTCTCCCCGCCGGCGCTGGAATCAGCTTGTGGTGTAGAGGCTTTCGCATGGCGTGCAGGCCCGGGCCATCGGTGGTGTCGGTCAGCCGAGGATGGGGAGCCGGCGCGCAGCGGCGAGTCGCTTGAGCGCCGCCTCCATGACGGCGCGCACGTGCGCGTCCACCTCGTCGACGTCGGGGTTGTCACCGAACTGGTCGGCGACGTCGATCGGTTCGAGCACCTCGGTGACGACCTTGGCGGGCAGCGGCAGGTTGGGCGGGAAGACCACGCTGAGGCCGAACGGGAACCCGAAGCTGACCGGCAGGATGTCCATCCGCGCCTTGGTCAGGCCCAACTTGCGCGCCATCCAGTTGCCGCGGGTCAAGAAGAGCTGGGTTTCCTGGGCACCGATCGAAACCGTGGGCACGATCGGCACCCCGGCCTCGATGGCCGTCTGCACGTAGCCGGTGCGGCCGTTGAAGTCGATGGTGTTGGCGCTGAAGGTGGGTCGGTAGGAGTCGTAGTCGCCGCCCGGGAAGACCAGCACCACCGCGCCGGAATGCAGGGCGGCGGCGGCGTTTTCGCGACTGGCCTCGATGACCCCAAGGCGGCGCAGCCAGCCGTCCAGAGGACCCAGGAAGAGGCCGTAGTGGCCCAGCGTGTAGACGGGGCGGTCGTAACCGAATCTCTCGTAGAAGGCCGGGGAGAAGATCAACACGTCCGGGGTCAGCATGCCGCCGGAGTGGTTGGACACCACCAGCGCTCCACCGGAGGAGGGGACGTTGTCGATGTTGCGCACCTCAGCCCGGTACCACCGTTTGATCACCGGTCCGATTGCCCTGACGACCTGCTCGGTGAAGGCCGGATCCCACTTGGTGGTCTCCTGGTTGTCGGCCACCTCAACCCCCTTGCCCTTCATGGCTCCCCGCTGTCGTGTTCCCGCCATTTGCCGTGGATTGCCGATGTGACGCAGATCTCAAACCCGCCGCCTGCACAACATAGGTTACTCTCCAAAAAGGAGAATGTCATATCCGTTTGCTGGGACGCCGGGTCACCCGGCGTCGCGCACCAGGGGGTGCGCCGTGGGCAGTTCGGCGGCGGGGCTCAAGTCGCCGAAGAGGTCGATCGCGTCCGCGATGGTGCGGTCGACAAAGGCGCTGAAATCTTCGAAGGAAACGGTGTCGCGGATCCAGTGCGACCTGCGCGCCACCACGCCGATCCGTTGCGGGTCGGAGGACCCGTGCACGATCGCGGTCACCTCGCGCTCCTGGCGGTTCCACGTATCCGAGAAATGCGTCAGCCACGGGCGCTCGGAGGCAGGGAAAAAGCAGGCCGGCATCACCCGAATGATCAGCACGTCGCCGTGCTCGGGTGAGATCTCGAGATGCACGTGCAGGCGCCTCGAGGCGGACGAGTGGGCGTTGGCGACGAAGAAGTATTCACCGTCGTGGTGGCCACGGAAGTAGCGTCGCCCGCGGGTGCGCAGGTAACGCTCGACCAGTTCCGCGCAGGTGGGCTCTTTCGCCATGAAAACATGCTGCGGCCAGTGGCTTTGCGGATGCTGGGAGACAGGCCATGAGCCGCCGAAGAATCAGTTGAGAATTTGCTGAGCGGACGGAGGCCGCGCGGTTCGGCCGTCGGCTCGCCCAGGGGTGAAGGTCGCCGGGTGGTTGGTCGGATTACCCTGGTGGCGAACGATTTTCGCCCAGCCACAGGGGAGCCGAGGATGGGATTCGCGGTGGACCGCATCGATCACGTCGTGCTGAACTGCAACGACGTCGAGCAGACCGCGACCTGGTACGAACGGGTGCTCGGCATGCGGCGAGAAACCTTCGGCTCATCCGGCCGTGTCGCTCTGCGGTTCGGGAACCAAAAACTCAATCTGCGCCCGGTCGGTGCCCTGGCCGACGATCCCGACTGGGTCACCGGATCCGTCGAAGCGGCCGGTTCCGAGGACTTGTGCTTCATCACCGCAAGCAGCCCCGACGAGGTGCGTGCCCACCTGCTTGAGTGCGGCGTCCGCGTCGTCGCTGGGCCCGTGACCAGAACGGGAGCCCTCGGCCCGATGACCTCGCATTACTGCCGCGACGTCGACGGGAATCTGGTCGAGATCGCCGTATATTGAACGGCTTTACAGGGGATACAGCGCCGGCAGATTCACCACGACGGCCTCCTGGGTGCTGCGCGCGATGACCACCTCCGCCGGTGTGTCCGGGTCCGGGTTTTCCTCGCGGTGCGGCAGGTACGGCGGGATGAAGACGTAGTCGCCGGGCGACGTCGCGATGCGCACCTCGCGGGTGCCGTCGTGGAAGACGAATTCCGGGTGACCGCTGCGGACGTAGATCGCGGTTTCCGAGTCGCCGTGACGATGGTTGGACGAAACGGTCGACGGCATCGCGTGGGTCTCGCCCATCTAGAGCTTCTCGGCGCCCACCGATGCACCGCTCAGTGCGGCGAAGCGGCGCAGTCCCTCCGACTGCGCGGTTTCGGAGCTGATATCCGACGCCCTGACGTGGTGCACCCGATTGCGGACGGCCGCAGTCGTCGTCTCGTCGAAATCTGGATGGAATCCGTCCGCGGTGGCCATGGGGTCAATTATGGCGCCGACGCTCGGTGAGTTCGTGGGCCAGCTGGCGCATGTCGGTCACCACCAGGTCGGGCTGGCGCAGAACGTCGACCGGCAGCGGGGGATTGCCCGGACGGGCGATGAGCGCGGCGCTGAAGCCGACGTTCTGGGCGCCCAGGAGATCCCACGGGTGCGCGGCCACCATCATGCAGTCGGCCGGCGCCACCCCGAGTGTCTCGCATGCGTACCGGTACACGGCGGGCGCCGGCTTGAAGGCACGGCGGGCATCGACACTCAATTGCTGTTCGAAGAATTCGGCCAGCCCGGAACTCTGCAACGCCGTCGGCCCGTCCGGGTTGGGTGGCGAATTGGTCAGCGTCACTAGGCGAAAGCCGTTGTCCCGTAACGCGGTCAGCCCGTTCGCGACATCCGGGTGCGCCGGCATGGTGAGCAGTCCGGTTTTGAGGCGGTCCAGGTCGTCGTCGGAGACGTCGACGTGGTGGATGTCAGCCACCATGCGCAATACGCCCCGGGCGAGCGTGGAGAAGGTGACGTAGTTGTCCGCCAGGGTCACCGACATCGAGTACATGATCAGCTGGGCGAACCATTCGCGAAGCACCCGCTCGTCTCCGAATAGGTCGACGAAAAGCGGTGCCAGTGAATGTAAGTCGACCAGTGTCTCGTTGACGTCGAAGACCAGAACGTTTGGTGTGGGCATCGGGCTCCTCGGCTGAGACGTCGGGCCCCGGGGTCAACGGATGCAATCGGGGCCATGCGACCCAGTTAACACCCCGGTGTGCGCGGCGCGACTGGTCGCTACGTGTTGCCCCACGTGGCGGGCGGGCATATCCTCAGCCAGCCCTCCCAATTCAGGGTTTGTGAGGTGACATCGTGGGCAAGCTGGTTTCGGTTAACGTCGGTATGCCCAAGGACGTGCGGTGGCACGACAAGACCGTCTACACCGGGATCTGGAAAACGCCGGTCGACGGGCCGGTCATGGTGCGCCGCCTGAACATCGACGGCGACGGCCAGGGCGACCTCGGCGGCCACGGCGGCGAACAGCGGGCCGTGATGGTGTACCAGACCGAGTCGTACGACTTCTGGAAGAACTACTTGGGTCGCGACGACCTTGTACCCGGCCACTTCGGGGAGAACTTCACGGTTACCGGGCTGCCCGACGACGATGTGTGCATCGGCGACCGCTACCGGATCGGCGAAGCCGAGTTCGAAGTCACCCAGCCCCGCGTCACCTGCTTCCGCGTCGGTTTGCGCACGAACGAGCCAAGGATGCCGAACCTGCTTGTCTCCCAACATCGCCCGGGCTTCTACTTCCGGGTGATCACCGAGGGGCGGGTCCGCGCGGGCGATGACATCGTGCGGACCCGACGTGGTCGCCACGAACTCAGCGTTGCCGATGTCGACGCGTTGTTGTACCTGCCGAACCGCGACCTCGCCCTGCTGCCCAAGGCCGTCGACGTCCCCGCACTCAGCCCCGGCTGGCAGCAATCGTTCCGGGACATGTTGGACCACGAATCGCCAGCCCAGATCGCGGCAACCCCGGCGGTGTGGGACGGTTTTCGCCCTCTGCGCGTCAGCGCGATACGTCGGGAAAGCCCACAGGTGATGTCCATCCAACTGGAGGGCGACGACCATGTCGCATTGCCACCACCACTGCCCGGGCAATACCTGACCGTGCGAATTCCCGCCGGCACACCGGCGCCGCTGCGCAGTTACTCCCTCTCCGGAGACCCTGGCGCGGGGCGGTACCGCATCAGCGTCAAGCGCGAAGCGCACGGTCTGGTGAGCCGATGGCTGCACGAGCACATCGAGGTTGGTTCCGTGCTCGAGGCCGCCGCGCCGCGCGGCGAGTTCTACCTCACCGACGGTGATGGTCCCGTGCTGCTGATGTCGGCGGGAATCGGGATCACCCCCGTCTTGGCGATGTTGCATGCGCTTTCGGCGACCCGCAGCGCCCGCGACATCTGGTGGGTGTACACCACCCGCAATCAGGAAACGCAAGCATTCGCAGCCGAGGTCGCCGAACTGCTCGGATCGTTGCCGGGCTCTCGGCAGTCGGTCTTCTACACCCAAACGCAGGGGCGGTTGGACCGATCGGCCATTGCGGCGCTGGGAATTCCGGCCGACGTCACCGCCTACCTTTGCGGCCCAACCCAATTCATGACCGACATGCGCGAGGCCCTGGCGGCCGGCGGTCTTGCCCCCGAGCGCATCCATAGCGAACTCTTCGGTGCGCTGCCGCCGATCAACCCGGGCATCGTCGACGACGGCCCCCGCCAGCCCCCACATCTTCCGGCGGGACCACCGGGAACGGGTCCGTCAATCACGTTCGCCCGCAGCGGTTTGACGGTCACCTGGTCATCGCAATACGGAAGCATCCTCGAGCTGGCCGAAGCATGCGACGTGCCCACCCGGTTCTCCTGCAGAAGCGGCGTCTGTCACGTGTGTGTCGCCGGAGTGGTCGCGGGGAGCGCCACCTACGTCCAGCAACCGCTGGAGCCGCCCGAGCAGGGGTCCGTGCTCGTGTGCTCGGCGGCCCCGGCCAGCGATCTGGTGCTCGACCTGTGACGAAAAGCACTGCCTCAGGCGGTAATTGCGCGCTGGCCGCCGCTAGCCTGCAACACCGCACCGTTGACGTAACTTGCGGCGGCTGACGCGAGAAACAGCACCGCGCTTGCGATTTCGCTCGCCTCGGCCGGCCGTTTCAGCGCGGTGGTGGCGCCAATGGCTTCCAGCATGCCCGGTATGACGGCGACTCCAGGGGTATCCGTCGGCCCCGCGGCCAACGCGTTGACTCGGACGCCCGACCGGCCGAATTCGTCCGCCCAGACCCGCGTCAACTGCTCCAGGCCGGCCTTGGTTGCGCCGTAGATACCCGCACCGCTCGCCGGCACCGAGGCCGCGACGGTGCTCACGTTGACCACCGCGCCGCCGCCGCGCTCGACCATGCCCGGGACCAGTTGCTGGACCAAAATGTACGGGGCGCGCAGGTTCACGTTCACGTGCTCGTCGAACGCCGCATCGTCGGTGTCCGCGGTCGCGCCGAACCGGTAGATGCCGGCGTTGTTGATCAGAATGTCGACCGCTCCCGCCTCGGCGGCCAGGCGGCGCACATCGTCGCCGTCATTGAGATCGGCTGCGACGAAACGTGCGCTGCCGCCTATGTTTTCGATATCGCGCACCGTCTTTGCGCCGCGTTCAGCGCTGCGCCCGTGCACAATCACCTCGACCCCGCGTTCGGCCAGTTGTATCGCGATTTCGCGGCCGATCCCGGAGGTCGCTCCAGTCACTAACGCGGTGGACCCGGCCATCGTTGCTGCCATCGAACCCTGCCTTCAAAAGAAGTTCACTTGCTTCCCCGTCAGCAGCGGCTCGCCGGCATTTATTCCTTACGACGTCAGCGGGACCGACGCCTCCGCGGTGTAGCACAGGAAGGTCAATGTCTCCTGCAGATACAGCTGAACGGTGTCCGCATCATGGCTGGTGTATCCGATCGAGACGTCCGTCCCCAGCTGCAGATCGAAGTCGCCACCGCGGGTGGTCAGCACGAAGGCACCGTCGATGGCCGGCGCCCAGATGATGTCCCCGGGGACCAGCCGGTCGATGTGCTCGAGGATCGGATAGCCGTGTTCGGTGGTCTCGCTGACTTTCGTGTAGACGTCGGCGGACAGCAGCACCGAATACGGGCCGTCGACGCCGGCCAGCCGCAACTCGGAAATGGCCTGGGTGATGACGTCGGGAATCTCGCGTGGATCGGCCGGCAGGGTCAGCGCCTTGTTCGAGCTGGCGGACCGGATGCCCTCGATCGAGGCGGCGGCGTATCCTTCGAAGATGGCGCGGTCTTCCACGAACGCCAGCTTCTTGGCGGCCTCCTTGACCGGGTCCCAGTCGGAGTCCTGGGCGCCCCGTTCGACGTTGTCGATCTCGTAACGCGACAGGGTGAACGGAACGCGAAGCCGGACAAGGGGTTTACTCGCTCGCACGTGAGCCTCGACGCCTTCGGAGGGCGAAGCGATGTCGATCAATCGCCCGGTGCTGACGCCGGCGGTGACCGGCCCGCCCGGCTCGCTGACGTCGACCACCCGCCGCCCGGCGACATGGCGTTTGAAGGTCCGGGCCGCCTCGGTCTCGATTTCCTCCCAAGCGGCGTCGGTGACCGGTGCCAGGTCGCGGTAGAGGTTGTTCATGAAGCTGTTCCTTTCAGGCTGCCGATCGCAAGTGAGCCGTTTTGTGCCGCAGGTGTTTCCGCCACCGGCGCTCCCGGAAGTGGCGGTGGATCGTCGAGGAAGTCGACGGTTGGGGAGAAGAACAGACCGCCGGTGACCGCGGTGGAAAATTCCAGGATGCGGTCGGTGTTGCCGGGCGGGTCGCCCAGAAACATGTTGCGCAGCAGGCGTTCGGTGACCCGTGGCGTACGGGAATACCCGATGAAGTAGGTCCCGTACTCGCCCTTGCCGAGTTCACCGAAGGGCATGTTGTGCCGCACGATCTTCAACTCGGTGCCGTCCTCGTCGGTGATGACGTTGAGGGCGATGTGGGAGTTGGCCGGCTTCTCGTCGTCGTCGAGTTCGAGGTTTTCCAGCTTGGTGCGGCCGATCACCAATTCCTGCTCGTTGACGGATAACGAGTTCCACGAAGACATCTCGTGCAGATACTTCTGCACGTGCACGTAGCACGAGCCTTCGAATTCGGGATCCTCGGCGCCGATGGCGGTGGCGCTGACGGCCAGCGGGCCGTCCGGGTTTTCGGTGCCGTCGACGAAGCCCAACAGGTCGCGGTTGTCGAAATAGCGGAATCCGTGCACCTCGTCGACGACGCTGACGGCGCCCGCCATCGACCGCAGGATGCGGTCGGCCAACTCGAAGCAGACGTCCAGGCTCTCGGCCCGGATGTGAAACAGTAGGTCCCCCGGCGTGGCCGGAGCGGTGTGGTGCGGGCCCGTCAGTTCGACGAACGGGTGCAACTCGGCGGGGCGCGGCCCCGAGAACAAACGATCCCAGGCGTGCGAGCCGATGGAGGCGATGGCCGACAACCGTTTCGGCGGCTCGCGAAACCCGATCGCGCGCACCAGCCCGGAAATGTCGGGCAGCGCATCATGCACCGTGGCTTCTCCGCCCTCGTCGATCGTCACCACCAGGAAGACCGCCGCGGGCGTCAACGGCTCGAGGATCGGCTGCGGCTGGACGGGAGGCACATGGGCGACCCTAGCGTGGCGACGGTGAGCGCCGGAAGCCATGATGATCATCATGTCGGCCAGCGCCGCAGGCCTCTGCGATTTCATCGACGCTTCTCCGTCGCCATTTCACGTCTGCGCCACGGTGGCCGCGCGGCTGACGGCCGCCGGGTACACCGAACTGAGCGAGGCTAAACGCTGGCCGGAGGAACCGGGCCGCTACTTCGCGGTGCGGGCCGGCTCGCTGGTCGCCTGGAATTCCGAGGGGGCCGACGGTCCGTTCCGCATCGTCGGCGCGCACACCGACAGCCCGAACCTGCGGGTCAAGCAGCACCCGGACCGGGTGGTCGCCGGTTGGCGCGTGGTGGCGCTCGAGCCCTACGGCGGGGCGTGGCTGAACTCCTGGCTCGATCGCGACCTGGGTATCAGCGGACGGTTGTCGCTGCGCGCCGGCGCCGGGATCGAGCACCGGCTGGTCCGGATCGACGAGCCGATTCTGCGGGTGCCGCAGCTGGCCATTCACCTCGCGGAGGACCGCAAATCGCTGACGCTGGATCCGCAGCGGCACGTCAACGCGGTCTGGGGCGTCGGTGCGGACACCAAGTCGTTTGTCGACTACGTCGCCGAACGCGCCGGGGTGGACCCGACCGGCGTGCTCGCCGCCGATCTGATGACCCACGACCTGACCCCGTCGACCATCGTCGGCGCCGGCGGCGACCTGCTCAGCGCGCCCCGGCTGGACAACCAAGCCAGTTGTTACGCGGGGATGGAGGCGCTGTTGGCCGCCGAGCCGCGGGGTTTCCTGCCCGTGTTGGTGCTCTTCGACCACGAGGAGGTCGGGTCCTCCTCCGACCATGGCGCCCAGTCAGACCTGCTCGGCACGGTTCTGGAGCGGATCGTGCTCGCGGCCGGCGGCACCCGCGAGGATTTCCTACGTCGGCTGCCCGACTCGTTGCTGGCGTCGGCCGACATGGCGCACGCCACGCACCCCAACTACCCCGAGCGGCACGAGCCCGGCCACCTGATCGAGGCCAACGCCGGGCCGGTGCTCAAGGTTCACCCGAACCTGCGTTACGCCACCGACGGACGGACCGCCGCGGCCTTCGCGCTGGCCTGCCAGCAGGCCGGGGTCGCGCTGCAGCGTTATGAGCACCGCGCCGACCTGCCGTGCGGGTCGACGATCGGGCCGCTGGCCTCGGCGCGGACCGGCATCCCCACCGTCGACGTGGGTGCCGCGCAGCTGGCGATGCACTCCGCGCGGGAGTTGATGGGCGCCCAGGACGTGGCCGCGTACGCGGCGGCGATGCGCGCGTTCTTTTCGCCTGAGCCTTCGTGAGCGATAGAGCCCAGCGGTTCTAGATGTACACCGGGTGGGCGACCGCTGTGAGCGCGAAGGTCGCGGCGTTGAGGGCGAGCAGGAATCCGGCGAATGCGAACTGGCCGGAGATATCGTTGGCGAGCACATGGGTGTACATCGCGCAGACGAAGAAGATGATCAGTCCGGCCGCCGCGGCGATGCCGATGGGCGGAATCCATAGGCCGGCGATAAGCCCAAGGGCGCCCAGGGTTTTCATGGTGCCGATGGGAAACGTCAGCCACGACACCGGCACCCCGGCCCGCTGCATGGGCGGGATGATCGGTGCGAAGTGGACCAGCGCGCTCACGCCGGAGAATCCGTTGAGACCGATGGCAAAGATTGTCACGACGAGGTATGCGGCGTGCATGTTGCTTCCTTAGTGGTCGATCAATCGGGGCATCGCCCGGCGTCAGTTCGCGGGGATCGGGTCTAGCCGGAACACGGCGATGCGGCCGGCCAGCGCTTCGACCTCTTCCGGATTGCCCTGACGCACCAGGCCGGAACGTTTCAGGAACCCGACGCCGATCGGCACTTCGATCGGATATTGGCGCAATACCGGGCGGGCTTGCTCGGCGGTCAGCTCGGTTATGGCGACGCGCCGCGTCTTTCGGCCCCTGCCGAGCGTTCCCGTCCCGGCGGCGCGGGCGTTGCGCGCCCAATCGGCGCCGGGGAATCCCGCCACGGCATAGAGCTGGCCGTCGAGCGTGAACGGTGTCATCGGGGTGCTGCGCGGTCGGCCCGTTTTGCGTCCCGGCACGGTCAAAACCATGGGTGGCCCGGTAGGTATGCCGAGCCTTTGCATCGCGATCATGAACTTGTTCATCGGCTTCAGCCAGCGCGGGGGCGTCGGGTTCGACATCACTGCTCCTTCTGCGTATCCCGTTGCGGTGGGCCCGGAATCGGTTGAAGCGGGTCACCAGCAACCCGCATACAAGGACGGGTCAACGGCGCCGGAAGTTACACATGCGGGCGTAACTTTTTGCCGGCCCGTCTCGTCGTCAATTCCTGAGTAGTCCGACGACGACTTACGGAGGAAGACCATGACAGACGCAAGAGAGCACGGCCGACGCTGGCCCCGCGTGGTCGCCCGTGCCACTAGCGCGACCTTGGCAGTCCTCGCGGTGGCCCAAGCCGTGTTCGCCGGCAGTTTCCTCGGCGGGCAGTACAACGCGTTGCTGCTGCACTCGGCCGGCGCGAAAGTGACCACGGTGCTTTCCGTCGTTCAGGTGGCGGTGCTGGTGATCGTGAACCGGACGGGCGGGCCGCGATGGCCGATAGCGGTAGGGGCGCTGGTGACCATCCTCTTCGTCGCCGAGTTCGCCTCTGGCGAATTGCGGCTGACGGGCCTACACGTTCCGCTCGGGGTGCTGTTGATCGTGGGAATCCTTCAGCTGACGGCATCGGTATGGCGCTTGCCGCTGACCGCACCCTCGCCGTCACCACGCCCGGATGTGATTCGTGAATCGGCGTAGCGCGTTGCGGCTGGGCGCCGCCGCGACGGGGATCGG
>NZ_LZIZ01000099.1:0-25379 GCF_001666915.1 Mycobacterium sp. E3339
GCCACCCACGCCGTCGGAATGGCGGAACTGGGACACGAGGTCGTCGGGGTCGATATCGACCCCGGCAAGGTCGCCAAGCTTGCCGGCGGTGACATTCCCTTTTACGAGCCCGGCCTGCGCAAGCTGCTGCAAGAGAACCTGGCCGCGGGGCGGCTGCGGTTCACCACCGACTACGACGTCGCCGCCGATTTCGCCGACGTGCACTTCCTCGGGGTCGGCACGCCGCAGAAGAAGGGCGAGTACGGCGCGGACCTGCGGCACGTCTACGCCGTGATCGACGCGCTTGTGCCCCGACTGACGAAATCGGCTGTGCTGGTGGGCAAGTCGACGGTTCCGGTGGGCACCGCGGCCGAGCTGAACCACCGGGCGGCGGCCCTGGCGCCGCGCGACGTCGACGTCGAGATCGCCTGGAACCCGGAGTTCCTGCGCGAGGGCTACGCGGTGCACGACACCCTGCACCCGGATCGCATAGTCCTTGGCGTGCAACAGGATTCGACCCGGGCCGAGGCGGCGATCCGCGAACTGTACGGCCCGCTGCTGGCCGATGGCGTGCCCTTCCTGGTGACCGACCTACAGACCGCGGAGCTGGTCAAGGTTTCCGCCAATGCCTTTCTGGCGACCAAGATCTCGTTCATCAACGCCATCTCCGAGGTGTGCGAGGCCGCCGGCGCCGACGTCAGCGTACTAGCCGACGCGCTCGGCTACGACCCACGGATCGGCCGCCAATTCCTCAACGCCGGTTTGGGTTTCGGCGGCGGCTGCCTGCCCAAGGACATCCGCGCCTTCATGGCCCGCGCCGGCGAACTGGGGGCCAATCAGGCGCTGACCTTCCTGCGCGAGGTCGACAGCATCAACATGCGCCGGCGCACCCGCATGGTGGAGCTCGCCAGCGCCGCGTGCGGCGGTTCGCTGCTGGGCGCCAACATCGCCGTGCTCGGCGCGGCGTTCAAGCCCGAATCCGACGACGTCCGCGACTCGCCCGCGCTCAACGTGGCGGGCCAGCTCCAGCTCAACGGGGCAGCGGTCAACGTCTACGACCCCAAGGCGCTGGACAACGCACAGCGGCTGTTCCCGACGCTGAACTACGCGGTCTCGGTCGAGGAGGCCTGCGAGCGCGCCGACGCGGTGCTGGTGCTCACCGAGTGGCGGCAATTCGTCGACCTCGACCCCGACGACCTGGCCGACCGCGTGCGGGCCCGGGTGATCGTCGACGGGCGCAACTGCCTCGACGCCGCCCGCTGGACGCAGGCGGGCTGGCGGGTGTTCCGGCTGGGCGCGCCACGGCCCTGAGCCCCCGTGCCCCGAGCGTCACGCCAGCGTGACCCCGGGCCGCGAACGCCACGCCAGCGTGACGGTCGGCGCGAGACGGGGGCGTAGCCTGACCCGCGTGGACTACGCCGGTGTATTCCTGGACGAGAACCGCGCATTCTCGGAGCTTTTCCGCGATGTCGACCGATCGAAGCCCGTGCCGACCTGCCCGGGCTGGAGCCTCGACCAGCTCCTGCGGCACGTCGGCCGCGGCGACCGCTGGGCGGCGCAGATCGTGCGCGACCGGCTCGAAGAGTTCCTCGACCCGCGCTCCGTCGAGGGCGGCAAGCCGCCACCCGACCCGGCCGACGCGATCTCCTGGCTGCACGGCGGCGCGCAGCGGCTGGTCGATGCCGTCGAGCTGACCGGTGTGGAAACACCGGTGTGGACGTTTCTCGGGCCGCGCCCGGCGAACTGGTGGGTCCGCCGGCGCCTCCACGAGGTCGCCGTGCACCGTGCCGACGCGGCGATCGCGACGGGAGCCGAATTCACGCTGGCCGCCGAGGTGGCCGCCGACGGGATCACCGAATGGCTCGAGCGGGTCGCGATCCAGGCCGGGTCCGACGGTTCGCCCCTGCCGCTCGAGGGCGGCAACACCCTGCACCTGCACGCCACCGACCCCGGCCTCGGCGAGGCCGGTGAATGGACGATCGGCGTCGACGCGGGCCGGATCACCTGGTCACACGAGCACGGCAAGGGGACGGCGGCGCTGCGGGGCGGGGCGACCGAGCTGCTGCTGGCCATCCTGCGCCGGGTCCCGCTCGCCGACACCGGCATTGCGCTGTTCGGCGACGAGGCCGTCTGGCAGGACTGGCTGGACCGCACCCCGCTCTGACCACGGCGGCCGAGCGCACACGGTAACTTGCAGTCCATGACCACTTCGGAGATCGCCACCGTCCTGGCGTGGCACGACGCGCTGAACGCTTCCGACCTGGAAACCCTGGCGGCGCTGTCCAGCGACGACATCGACCTGGCCGACCCGCACGGCGCCGCGCAGGGCCACGAGGCGCTGCGCAAATGGGCCGCCTCGCAGCGGGTGGCGGCCACGGAACTCGGCCGGATGTACGTGCACGACGGTGTCGTGGTCGCCGAGCAAAAACCCGCCGACCCCGCCGCGGCCACCGCCGCCGCGTTGGCGTTCCGGGTGGTGCACGACCACGTCACGTCCGTGTTCCGGCACCAGGATTTGGCGTCGGCGCTGGCGGCCACCGAACTCACCGAATCCGACCTCGTCAACTAGGCGCGAACCAGGGGAGCCACTCATGCGCGGGATCATCTTGGCCGGCGGCTCGGGCACCCGGCTGCACCCGATCACCGTAGGCATCAGCAAGCAGTTGCTGCCGGTGTACGACAAGCCGATGGTCTACTACCCGCTGTCCACGCTGATGATGGCCGGGATCCAAGACATCCTGGTGATCACCACCCCGCACGACGCGGCGGGCTTCCAGCGGCTGCTGGGCGACGGCTCGCAATTCGGCATCAACATCACCTACGTGACGCAGGAACGGCCCGACGGCCTGGCCCAGGCCTTCGTGCTGGGGGCCGACCACATCGGCAACGACTCGGTGGCTTTGGTGTTGGGGGACAACATCTTCTACGGGCCGAGATTGGGAACCAGCCTGAGCCGGTTCCAATCCATCAGCGGCGGAGCGGTTTTCGCCTATTGGGTGGCCAACCCCTCGGCGTACGGCGTCGTCGAATTCAGCGACGACGGCACCGCGCTGTCGCTGGAGGAGAAACCCCAGACGCCGAAATCGAATTACGCGGTGCCGGGACTGTATTTCTACGACAACGACGTGATCGAGATCGCCAAGGGTCTGAAGAAATCGGCGCGCGGTGAATACGAGATCACCGAGGTGAACCAGATCTATCTCAGCCGCGGCCGGCTCTCGGTCGAGGTGATGGTCCGCGGCACGGCCTGGCTGGACACCGGAACGTTCGACTCGCTGTTGGACGCCAGCGACTTCGTCCGCACGCTGGAACGACGGCAGGGGCTGAAGGTCAGCGTCCCCGAGGAGGTGGCGTGGCGCCGCGGCTGGATCACCGACGATCAGCTAGCCGAGCGCGCGCAGACGCTGCTCAAGTCCGGCTACGGTGGCTACCTGCTGGAGTTGTTGGAGCGGAGCCGATTTCAGTAGGTTTGGCCAGCGCCGCGGCGATCGCCGTCGTCAGCGGAACCGACAGCGCCAGCGCGATGCCGCCCACCGCCGAGCGGGCGATCTCGATGGCCACGCTCTCGCTGGTCAACACGTCGGTCAGCGAGCGGTTGGCCACGCTGAACAGCAGCAGCAGCGGCAGGGAGCTGCCGGCGTAGGCCAGCACCAGCGTGTAGACCGTGCTGGCGATGTGATCGCGGCCAACTCGAATGGCGCCCAAGAAGATCGCGCGCCGCGAGCCGCCGAGGTGGGCGAGCTCGAACACCGTGGACGCCTGCGTCACGGTCACGTCGTTGAGCACGCCCAATGACCCGATGATGAAACCGGCGAGCAGCAGCCCGCTGATCGACACGTTGCCCAGGTAGGCGCTGACGGTGGCGTTCTGGTCGTCGGACAGTCCGGTCAAGTGGGCCAGTTGTATTGCCGCCCAAGACAATCCAGCGGCTAGCAGCAGCGACGTCAGGGTTCCCAGCAGTGCGGCGCTGGTCCGCAGGCTGACGCCGTGGGCCAGGTAAATGACGGCGTAAAGGATCGCCGCCGCGGCCACCAGGGCGACCGGAACCGCGGGCGCGCCGTCACGCAGGGCCGGCAGCAGAAACGCCACCAGCACCACGAACGCGACCACGATGCCCACCAGCGCGAGCAGCCCCCGCCAGCGCGCCACGGCGACCACCACCACCGCGAACGCGACGGCCAGGGCGACCAGGGACCAGCCGCGTTCGAAGTCGTAGAACGCGTAGCTGGTGGCGCCCTGATCGTCGACCTGCCGCACCAGCCGAACGTGATCTCCCACAGCGAATTTCGGCTGACCCGGACCGGGGGAGGACTCCAGCAGCGTGTTCGCCCCGGCGTTGGGGCCGGAATCGATCGCCACCTGAGTCAGCACGCAGCGGCCCGCCCCCGGGGGTGCCGGCTGCGGCGCGGTGGTGAGCACCTGACCGACCGACGGGCTGCCGCAATCACCCCCGCCGCTGGAGAGCACGTGCCCGGCCTGCGTGCTCACGGCGCCGCCGGCCGCGTTCTGGAACGGCATCGGGATGTCGACGTGCTGCCGGCTGGGCCACAGCAGGATCGCCCCGGCCAGCACGGCCACGCCGATGGCCACCAGCAGCCCGACGACCACCCGGGCGGGCAGCGGATCGACCGGGGCCGGGCCGGACGGGTGGTGCGAGTGGGAGTGCGAGTGTGTCACCCGGTCCACCGTAGAGGCGCCGGCTGCCAAGACGCTTATGGGCGATAGCTCACCAGGAAGTTGCCCAGCCGCTCGATCGCCGCGGCCAGGTCACGCGCCCACGGCAACGTCACGATGCGCAGGTGATCGGGTGCCGGCCAATTGAATCCGGTGCCCTGGGTGACCAGGATCTTCTCCTGCAGCAGCAGGTCGAGGACGAGCTGTTCGTCGTCGGCGATGTCGTAGACCTCGGGGTCGAGCCGCGGGAAGGCGTACAGCGCACCCTCGGGCTTGACGCACGACACCCCGGGAATCTCGTTCAGCTTCTGCCACGCGACGTCGCGCTGCTCGAGCAGCCGGCCGCCCGGCAGCACCAGGTCCTCGATGCTCTGATGGCCGCCGAGGGCGACCTGGATTCCGTGCTGGGCCGGCACATTGGGGCACAGCCGCATGTTGGCCAGCAGGTTGATGCCCTCGATGAAGCTCTCGGCGTGGTCCTTGGGCCCGGTGATCGCCAGCCAGCCGGCGCGGTAGCCCGCGACCCGGTAAGCCTTGGACAGGCCGTTGAAGGTGAGACACAGCAGGTCGTGCGCGAGCGAGGCCACGTTGATGTGCTGGGCGTCGTCGTAGAGGATCTTGTCGTAGATCTCGTCGGCGAGCAGCAGCAGTTCGTGCTTGCGCGCCAGTTCCACCATCTGGGTGAGGACCTCGCGGCTGTACACGGCGCCGGTCGGGTTGTTGGGGTTGATGATGACCAGCGCCTTGGTGCGGTCGGTGATCTTGGATTCCAGGTCGGCGATGTCGGGCTGCCACGCCTGCGTCTCGTCGCACAGGTAGTGCACGGGCGTGCCGCCGGCCAGCGACGTCGACGCCGTCCACAGCGGGTAGTCGGGCGACGGGATCAACACCTCGTCGCCGTTGTCGAGCAGGGCCTGCAGCGTCATCGTGATCAGCTCGGAGCACCCGTTGCCGAGGTACACGTCGTCGACGTCGAACCGGGGGAAGTCCTCGACCAATTCGTAGCGGGTGACCACCGCGCGGCGCGCCGGCAGGATGCCCTGCGAATCGGAGTAGCCCTGCGCGTAGGGCAGCGCCTGGATCATGTCCCGCATGATCACGTCGGGCGCCTCGAAGCCGAACGGCGCCGGGTTGCCGATGTTGAGCTTGAGGATGCGGTGGCCTTCGGCCTCCAGCCGCGCGGCCTGCGCGTGCACCGGGCCGCGGATCTCGTACAGGACGTCCTGCAGCTTGGACGACTGCGCGAAGACCCGCTGCCGGTGATGAGCGGAGGCGTGCAGGGGCAGCTGGTGGGTGGTCACGTCTTTAATGGTGCCACCACTGTCCACCGAAATTTGCGGTCAAGCGGCAAAATCCCAGGTCAGCGCTTGCCGGGCGGCCGCGCACCCCGGGCGATACCCAGCCCCTTCACCGGCGGGCCCGACGGCGCGTCCTCACCGTCGGTCTGCTGTGCCGGCTCGGCCTTCGGCGCCTCCTCGGCCTCGGCCTTGGGTGCCTCGGCTTTGGGTGCTTCGGCCTTGGGTGCCTCGGCGGCCGGTGCGGCCTTCTTGGCGCCGGGCCGCTTGGCGCCGGCGGCGATGCCCAGGCCCTTGACCGGCGCCGCGGGCGCCTTCTCGGCCTTGGCTTCCTCGGGCGCCGCCTCGGCCTTGGGTGCCTCGGCCTGCGGAGCCTCGGCCTTGGGTGCCTCGGCGGCCGGTGCGGCCTTCTTCGCGCCGGGGCGTTTGGCACCGCCGGCGATGCCCAACCCCTTGACGGGCGCGGCCGGCGCGGACGCCCCCGCGGGCGCCTCCGCCTTGGCCTCGGCCTGGGCGGGTGCGGCCTTCTTGGCGCCCGGCCTCTTGGCGCCGCCGGCGATGCCGAGCCCCTTGACTGGCGCGGCCGGCGCTGCCGCCGCCTCGGACTTCGGGGCCTCCTCGGGGGGCGCCTCCTCGGCTTCCTTCGCCGGTGCCTCCACGGTCGCGGTCGCCTTGGGCGTCGCGGCCGCGCGCTTTTCGGCTTCCTTGGCGGCGGTGCCCTTCTCCGGCAGCGTCGCCTTGTCGTACTCCAGCGACCCGAGCAGCACCTGGGCGACGTCGAGCACCTCGACCCCGGTCCGGCCGGCCTCTTCGGAGCGGTCGTTTACGCCGTCGGTGACCATCACCCGGCAGAACGGGCAGCCGGTGGCGATCGTCGACGCCCCGGTGGCCAGCGCCTCGTCCACGCGCTCGTGGTTGATGCGCTTGCCGATGTGCTCTTCCATCCACATCCGCGCGCCGCCCGCGCCGCAGCAGAAGCTGCGCTCGGCGTGCCGCGGCATCTCGGTGAGCGTGGCTCCCGCGGCGCCGATCAGCTCGCGCGGCGCCTCGTACACCTTGTTGTGCCGGCCCAGGTAGCACGGGTCGTGGTAGGTGATGTCCTGCGAGACCGGGGACACCGGGACCAGGTTGTTGTCCCGGATCAGCCGGTTGAGCAGCTGGGTGTGGTGCAGCACGGAGTAGTTCGCGCCCAGCTGCCGGTATTCGCGGCCCAGGGTGTTGAAGCAGTGCGGGCAGGTGACGACGATCTTGCGGTCGACGGTCTCCACGCCCTCGAACACCCCGTCCAGCGTCTCGACGGCCTGCTGGGCCAGCTGCTGGAAGAGGAACTCGTTGCCGGAGCGGCGCGCGGAGTCGCCGTTGCAGGTCTCGCCGGTGCCCAGTACCAGGTACTTCACGCCGGCGATGGCCAGCAGCTCGGCGACGGCCTTGGTGGTCTTCTTCGCCTTGTCGTCGTAGGCGCCGGCGCAGCCCACCCAGAACAGGTACTCGAAGCCGTCGAAGCTGTCGACGTCCTCGCCGTAGACCGGGACGTCGAAGTCCACCTCGTCGATCCAGTTGGTCCGGTCGGAGGCGTTCTGCCCCCACGGGTTGGCCTTGGTCTCCAGGTTCTTGAACAGCACCGACAGCTCGGACGGGAACTCCGACTCCATCATCACCTGGTAGCGGCGCATGTCGACGATGTGGTCGACGTGCTCGATGTCCACCGGGCACTGCTCGACGCACGCGCCGCACGTCACGCATGACCACAGCACGTCGGGGTCGATGACGCCCCCCTGCTCCTCGGTGCCGACCAGCGGGCGGGTGGCCTGCTCCGGACCGGAGCCCATCACGCGACCGAAGCCGGACTCGGGGACGTGGTGCGCCTCGGCGTGCTTCTCGCCCGCCAGCTCCTCGCCGAGCCCACCCTCCGGGGTGTTCTCGGCGGGCGACTCCTTGTCACCGAGGATGTAGGGCGCCTTGGCCATCCAGTGGTCGCGCAGGTCCATGATGACGAGCTTGGGCGACAGGGGCTTGCCGGTGTTCCAGGCCGGACACTGCGACTGGCAGCGCCCGCACTCGGTGCAGGTGGCGAAGTCCAGCATCGCCTTCCAGCTGAAGTCCTCGACCTTGCCGCGGCCGAATTCGGCGTCATCCGGCGGGTTTTCGAAGTCGATCGGCTTGCCGTCGGCCTCGATCGGCAGCAGCGGGCCCAGCGCGTCGGGCAGCCGCTTGAAGATGACGTTGATGGGCGCCGTGAAGATGTGCAGGTGCTTGGAGTGCAGCACGATGATCAGGAACGCCAGCATCACCGCGATGTGCAGCAGCAGCGCGGTCGTCTCGATGATCTCGTTGGCGGGCTGACCCAGCGGGCGCAGGATCGCGCCGAACAGTTGCGACAGGAAGGCGCCCTTGCCATAGGGCAGGGTGCCGTTGTTCACCGCCGACCCGCGGACCAGCACGTAGGTCCAGATGACGTTGAAGATCATGAACAGCACCAGCCAGGCGCCGCCGGTGTGGGAGCCGTAGAACCGCGACGAGCGGCCGATCTCCTTCGGGCTGCGCAGCAGCCGGATGATGGCGAAGGTGGTGATGCCGAGGAAGACGGCGGTGGCGAAGAAGTCCTGCAGGAAACCCAGCGCGTCCCAGCGCCCGATGATCGGGATGTGGAAGTTGTCCTGGAACAGCAGGCCGTAGGCCTCGATGTAGACGGTCAGCAGGATGAAGAAGCCCCACATGGTGAAGAAGTGGGCCAGGCCGGGGATCGACCATTTGAGCAGCCGGCGCTGCCCGAAGACCTCGGCGATCTCCGTCCAGACTCGCCTGCCGGGGTCGTCGGTGTGGCCGGGAGCCGGCTTGCCGGACGTAACCAGCTTGAACAGCCACAGGACCCGCCGTGCGGCGAGCGCGGCCACGACCAGCGTCATGCCCATGCCCACGACCAGTCTGATGAGCATCTGCGTTGTCACAGAAGGTCTCCCCAATGCATTAGTGATTCAGCCTGCGTTTTGTTTGCCTGCTCAGCCCTGCTCATAGTTGCATCTCCGCAGCTTTCGCCGCGAGAAAGGCTGCCCTAACTCGGCCCCGCCGTGACCGGCGCCACCCCGTCAGGGCTGGGGCGGCTGGAAGATCGGCGGCAGCGGCCGGAAGCGGGTCGTCGTCGGGGGCGCGGCGGTGGTGGTCGGCGCCTGCGTGGTGGTGGGCGCCGCGGTCGTGGTGGTCGGCGCGGCGGTGGTGGTGGTCGGCGCCTGCGTGGTGGTGGTGGCCGGCGCCTGGGTCGTCGTCGTGGTGGTCGACGTGGTGGCGGGCGGCGGCTCGGACGACGACGGCGGCGGCGGGGGCGGCGGGAGCACCGTCTCGGTGGTGCTGCCGTTGGGCTCGGTGATGGTCACGGTTTGCGACGTTTGCGGGGGCGCCGGTGCGCCCGGCGGGGTGGTCTTGGCCGGGCTGGACTTCGTGAGCCCGAGGTTGATCGCCAACAGGACGGCCACCAGCACCGCCGCCGCGGCGCCGGCGACGGTCAACACCAGCGCCGTGCGCTTGTACCACGGCAGGCCGCCCGGCTCGGCGGGGTAGCGGTCGCCGGCGGGACCGTCGAACTCCCTTGCGGCATTGGTGTATTCGCCGGTCGCGTCGCGCCCGGTGTAGGGCACCGGCTCGTCCGCGCCGTCGGCGTCCTGGGACCAGGCCAGGGCGCCGTCGACGTCGGTGGCCCGGGCGGCCCACGCGGCCTGGGTCATGTCGATGCCGCCGGTGCCGACCATCTCCGTCGGCGATTCCACCACGGCCCCCGCGGCGGTCGGGGCGCCCGCCGGCCCCTGCTGGTCACCGAGCGCCGCCGCCCCGACGGCGGCGCTGACCGCGGGGTGCGGTGCGGTGTGGACCGGCACCGCGAATCGCTCCGACAGCCGCGCGGTGATCAGCGGGATGCTCGCCCCGCCGCCGACGCTGGCCACGGCGGCCAGCCGGGGCCGCGGAATCCCGTTGCGGCGCAACGCTTCGTCGAGGGCGCCCAGGAACCTGTCCAGCGGCTCGGAGATCAGTTGCTCCAGTTCGGCGCGGGACAGCTGCGAACTGCCGACGGCGGCCGTCGCGGCCGTCGACAGTTGCTCCTTGGCACGCCGGCACTCACCGAGCAGTCGCGTCTGCGACCCCATCCGCATGGTGCTGCCCAGGTCGGCCATGGTGGCGTCGGAAGCCTGCAGGCCGCCGAGAACGAGCCGATCGATCGCGTCCCCGGAGAAATCGGTGTAGCGCACCGTGGGGCCGACGCGGGCGAAATTCGAGCCCGCGTCCATCAGGCTGATGCTGGTGCCGCTGGCGCCGAAATCGCACACGGCGACGACGCCGGCCGTCGGGAATCCCGGTCTGCCCCGCAACGAAGCGAGCGCGGCGGTGGCGTCGGGCACCAACACCGGGGCCACCCCGCCGCGGGCCAGGTCCGGCTGGGCGAAGAACTCCTCGCGCAGCGCGGTGAACTGGGCGTCGGACCAATACGCGGGGACGGCGATGGTGATCGGCGTGCCGTAGCCGGCGGTGCGGGCCATGGCCTCGATCGCCTCGACCGTCAGCACCTCGCCCAGGTACTTCGTCCCGTCGGGCGCCACCAGGGGGGATCGGTCCCCGACGCGCTCGACGAATCCGCGCAGCACCATGCCGGTTCCGGTCAGGTTCGGGTTTTCTTCCGGCAGGCCGACTTCGGTCGGCCGGTGCTCGAAAAGCGTCAGCACGGCGCTGCGCACCACCGGGGCGTTCCCCGCGCGGGCCGCCACCAGGTTGGCCGCCCCGATCGACAGCCCGAGCGACTCGCTCATGCCCCGCACCCCATTTCCGATCGCCCGGTGTTCCCCAACATAGCGGGGTCAGCGCAGGCCGGGCGGGACCGTGATGACCGTCGGCACCCCCGGAATCGTGATCGACGGCGGCAGCGGGGGCAGATGATGCCGGTGCGTCGGCTCCTGCGTGGGTTGCTGCGCCGGCGGTTGCGTCGGCTGCTGCGCCGGCGCCTCGACCGCGCTGCTGGTGCTGGGGGTCGTCGTGGCGGTCGTGGTCGGCGTGGTCGTCGTGGTGGTGGTGGTGGTCGTGCTGCTGCGGCTGGTGCTCGGGGTGGGGCTGGTGCCCTGACCCCCGCTCAGCAGCTCGCTGATGCCGTAGACGATCAGGCCGAGCAGGATCGCGACGAACACCAGCCAGGCGATGAGCAGCGGTGGCCGGCGGTACCACGGAGTGGGTTCGGCGTCGTCGAAAGCCTCCGGTTGCTCGAACCCGTCGGGCGGGTTGGCCGGGGGTTCGCCGGAAGTCGGCTGCTCAGCCATGCCGTAGCCGGCATGCTGGGTCGCTTGTTCGTGGAAGTCGTCGGGTGGGCCTTTGCGTGCCACGGCAACGATGGTACTGACACCACCTGCGGACCCCCTCAGGCCGCTCGCGCGTCGGCGCCTCAGTTGCCTTCGAGCGCGGCCCGCACACGTCCCCGCGCCCGGTCGAGCCGGGCGGCGGCCTCGGCCGCGTCGACGCCCGCGAGCAACGCGACGATCGCCGTCTTGGCGTGACCTCCCGCGGCCTCGAGCGCTTCGGCCGCGCTGTCTTCGTCGACGCCGGCCGCGTCGCGGACGATGCGCACCGCGCGGCGGCGCAGCTTCGCGCTGGTCGGGCGCACGTCGACCATCCGCGGTCCGTAGGCCTTGCCGAGCGCGATCATCACGCTGGTCGAGAGCGCGTTGAGCGTGACCTTCTGAGCCGTTCCCGCGGTCAGCCGCGTCGAGCCGGCCAACACCTCGGGGCCGGTCAACAGTTCGATCACCACGTCGGCCGACGCCTCGCCGCCGGGGTTGTTGACGACCGCGACCGTCAGCGCGCCCGCGGCGCGCGCGTGCGCGAGCGCCCCGAGCACGTACGGCGTGCGGCCCGACGCGGTGATCCCGACGAGCGCGTCGGCGGCCGTCAGGTCGGCGAGATCGGCGGGGGTGAAGGCGTCTTCCGCGCCCTCGATCGCCTCGGTGAGGGCCGCCGGCCCGCCGGCGATCACGCCGCGCACGAGGTCGGTGCCGAAGGTGGGCGCGCACTCGGCCGCGTCGAGCACGCCGAGGCGCCCGGGCGTCCCGGCGCCGGCGTAGATCAGGCGGCCGCCGCGTTCGAGTCGCGTGGCGATCGCCTCGGCCGCCGCGGCGATCCGCGGGACCGCCGCCGCCACCGCGGCGTGCGCCTCGCCTTCGGCGGCCACCAGCAGCGCGACGACCTCCGCGACGGGGCGCGCGTCGAGATCGTCGAGGCCTGGTCGCTCCGCTTCGGTGGCGAGCGCGTCGAGTCCTTGCGCGGCAACGGTTTTCGGTGCGGCCCGTAACCGGATCAGGTGCGGCTCGTGGATCGCCGACAATCGCAGCGCCCCGTCGAGCGGGTCACCGGCGGCCGGGACGAGGTCGAGCCGCTCGGTCAGGGTCTCGAACCCGGCCAGGCCGCCGACCATCGCGACGGGGCCAGCCCCGGCCGCGCGAGCGGTCGTCGCTAGCGCCTCGGCCGCCGCGCCGACGATCCCCCGCGCGGCGGCGTCGCCGTGGGCGGCGAGGACGTCGGCTGCGAAGGAGGCGAGCGCGGCGGCGCTGGTGAACTGCGCGGGCCAGCCCTCCGGCGGACCGAAGCGGGCGCGGGCGGCGTCGAGCAGCGCGGTGGAGGCGCCGCGGCCGTCGTGGGCGCGCAGCGCCGCGCGCAACCCGGCGGCGCCGATCCACGCTCCGCCGCCCTCGTCGCCGAGCCAGGGGCCCCAGCCGTCGGCGGTCCGCAGCGCGCCGTCCGCGTCGATCGCGAGTGCGGCGACGCCGGTGCCCGCGACCAGCACGACGCCCGGCTCGCCGGCCAGTGCGCCCGCATGCGCGATCACGGCGTCGCTGGTCACCGCGACGCGCTCCGGCCGCAGCGAGGCCAGCAGCGCCTCGCCCAGCGCGCGCGCCGCGTCCGGCGCCGCCAGCGCCCCGGCGGCACCCACGATCACCTCGTCAGCCGGGCCAAGCTCGCGCGCCACGCGCAGGATCGCCGCGTGGGCCGCCCGCACGCCGCCGGGCGCCGCGAGACCCGGCGCGCCCGGCCCCTCGGCCCTCCGGTGGCCGAGGGAAGCCCGGCACGAGGTTTTACCCAAGTCGACGGCGAGGATCACCGGGCCCATCCTTGTCGAGCGCAAACTGGTCTGGTGGGGCGGGCGTTGCTGACCGTGGGGCACGGGACGGCCGACCGCGAGCGGCTGGCGGAGTTGCTAACCGGCGCCGGCGTTGCGCTGGTGGTGGATGTGCGGCGATATCCGGCCAGTCGGACGAATCCGGACGCGCGGCGGGAGGCCCTGGAAAGCTGGCTGCCCGAACGCGGCATCGACTACCGGTGGGAGCCCCGCCTGGGCGGGCGGCGCCACGTCGCGGCCGGAGAACCGGAGCCGGACACCTGGTGGACGGTGGCCGCATTCCGGGCGTACGCCGCGTACACCCGCACGCCGGAGTTCGACGCGGCGCTTGACGAGGTCCTGGCCGACGCCGCCCGGCACACCACCGCGGTGATGTGCAGCGAGAGCGTCTGGTGGCGCTGCCACCGGCGGTTGATCGCCGACGTGGCAGAACTCGGTCGCGCAGTGCCGGTGCGGCACCTGATGCCGGACGGTCGCCTGCGCCCACACCGCCCCGCCGACGGTGCTCGCCGCCGCCCCGACGGCCATCTGGTCTGGGACGGCTGAGCGTCGCCCATCTGCGTTGCCTCTGCGGATGGGTCAGCGGGGCGAGAGCGTCGTAAGATTGTTTATGCCGTACTACATGGACATTCACGAACTTGCGGGCGGCATCACGCGGGAAGAATTGGCCAAGGCCCATGCTCAGGACCTTGTCGTCCAGGAGAAGTACGGCGTCAGCTATCACAAGTACTGGGTTAACGAAAAAGCCGGGAAAGTCTTTTGCCTTTGTCACGGACCCAGCGCGGAAGCCGCGGAAGCGGTCCATCGTGAAGCGCATGGCCTGGCAGCGCAAAAAATCATCCAAGTCGAGCCGGGCGTTGCGGATCTGTTCATGGGCGGCAGCGAAGTGGATTCGAGCGGCGCCGTCATGCTGCAGGGCGCCGGCGCGGGTACACGAGACCCCGCGATTCGAACAATCCTGTTTACCGACATTGTCGGATCTACGTCACTCACGCGGAGAATGGGCGACGAAGCCGCTATGAAGGTGCTGGATGTGCACGATTCCATCGTCCGGCGGGGGCTCGACGAAATGGGCGGCCGTGAAATCAAGCATTTGGGCGACGGCATCATGGCGTCATTCGTATCCGCCGTCGCTGCGGTCAAATGCGCGACTCGGATACAACAGCAGGTCAAGAAGAATGGCGAAGACAACGAGGCGAACGCTTTCCAATTGCGAGTCGGCATTGCGGCCGGAGAACCGGTCGAACATCATGATGACCTGTTTGGTTGCACCGTTCAGCTCGCCGCCCGGTTGTGCGCCCACGCGCGCCCCGAAGAAATCCTGGTTTCCAATGTCGTCGCTGAACTCTGCGAAGGCAAAATGCTCCCGTTCCAAAATCTCGGCGAAGTCAGTCTCAAAGGATTCGAACAGCCCGTCCGGACACACGCGGTGGCGTGGACGAATTAGGAACGCCGCAGCGGCGGATTCAGAACGTGTTGACCTTGTCGACGCTGACGAACATGCCGTGGCCGGTGTGGTCGTTGGTGAACCGGGTGCCGTCGGTGGTGGCGCTGATGGTCCAGCCCGCGGCGTTGTAGGTCTTGTAGTCGATCTGGACGGTCGGGATGGCGCCCAGGTTCCCCAGCACCCACTGCACCTTGCCGGCGGAGTTCACGCTGACGCCGTTGGCGTGCTCGCCGTCCTGCAGGGGGGAGTTGGTGAACGGCGCCTCGCAGCCGACGGTCTCCTTGTTGATCTGGCAGCGTGTGGTGCCCGACTTGGTTTCGATGAACACGTAGCCGTTCTGATCGGGCGGAAGCGGGATGGCGCCGGCCGGTGTGGTCGGGTTGGCCGGCGTGGTCGGGAGGCCGGGGGCCGGGCTCGCGGTCGGCGGCGCCGCGGTGGGCCGTGGCGTGGGATAGGTCGGTTCGACCGGCCCGGCGCCCGGTGCTGCGACCGGCCTGCCGGCGATCGTGGAGGAACACGCGTCGATCAGCATGGGACTGACCAGCACCGGCGCGACCAACAGGGACCCACCGGCGAGACTCCACCGTGCCCTTTGCGAGAAACGCACGCGCCACTCCCGATTATCAGCAATATTGCGAAACCAGATTACGCGCGACGTGACGAAATCCCGTGCAACCGCGCACCTATCGATGCGACCCCGATGGTGAAGCTTTACCGCCGCGTGATCGTTTGCGTCTCGGCGGCCCGGCGGGCGGCGGCGACGATGCCCTGGTAACCGGTGCACCGGCAGAAGTTTCCGGACAGCCCCTCGCGGATCTCATGCTCGCTGGGATCGGGATTGTCGCGCAGGAGCGCGGTCAGTGACATGACAAAACCGGGCGTGCAGAAGCCGCATTGCAGGCCGTGGCACTCGCGCAGTGCCGACTGCACGGGTGACAGGGTGCCGTCCGGCGCCGCGACGCCCTCGACCGTGGTCACCTCGGTCCCGTCGGCCTGCACCGCGAACATCAGGCACGAGCGCACGGCCGCGCCGTCCAGTAGCACGGTGCACGCCCCGCAGGCTCCGTGCTCGCAGCCCAGGTGGGTGCCGGTCAGTCCGCACCGCTCGCGCAGGAAGTCGGCCAGCGTCATCCGCGGCTCGACCGCGGCGGTGATCTCGGTTCCGTTGACCGACAACTGGATTGGGTGTTCAGGCATCGCTTGCTCTCGCTTCGGCTATCGCGCGTGTCCAGGCGCGTGTGGCCATGGTGGCGCCCACCTTCGACCGGTACGACGCCGACCCTTGCAGGTCGTTGGGGATGTCGTCGAGCCCGCTCATCGCGGCTTGGCCGATCTCGTCGTCGACCAGCTCGTCGGCCGGCCTGCCCACGGCCGCGACCTCGGCCGCGGTTGCGCGCCGGACCGTGGATCCCAGGCCCAGCAGCCCGATCCCGCAGCGTGACACCCGGTCGTCGTCGTCGAGCTGGACGGCGACCAGGGCGCCCGCGATCGCGAAATCGCCGTGCCGGCGCGCGAATTCCTCGATGGCGAACCCGCATCTGCCGCTCCACACGGGGAACCGCACGCCCGTCAGCATCTCGTCGGCATTCATCGTGGTTTCCCATACGCCGGCGAAGAAGTCCGCGGCAGCGATCTCGCGCCGCCCGCGTGGCGAGGCGACCTCCATCACCGCATCCAGGGTCAGCGCGACCGCCGGGTATTCACCGGCGGCGTCGGCATGGGCGATCGACCCGCCGAGCGTGCCGCGGTTGCGGATCTGGAAGTGCCCGACGAACGGCGTCGCCCGGGTCAGCAGCGGAACGTCTTGACGCACTTGCGCATCGGCGCCCACGGTGGTCTCGGTGGTGCCCGCGCCGATCCACAGCTCTTCACCCCTGCGCTCGATGCCCTGCAGCTCGGCCAGCCGGGAGATGTCGATGAGGTGGTCGAAGTATGCCAGCCGCATCGCCAGCATCGGCACCAGGCTCTGTCCGCCCGCCAAAATCTTTGCGTCGTCGCCCAATTCGGCCAGCAGGCCGACGGCGTCCTCGATGGTGTCGGGGCGGTGGTATTCGAACGCGGCCGGCTTCACCGTTGCACCGCTTCCAGTAGGGCGGCGATCGACGCCGGGCTGGCAGGCAGCCGGGTGACCGTCACGCCCAGCGGCGCGAGCGCGTCGTTGATGGCGTTGATGACGGCCGGCGTCGAGCCGATGGCCCCGCCCTCCCCGGCGCCCTTGTAGCCGCCGGGGCCCGGTCCGGGGATCTCGACATGGCCGAATTCGATCGGCGGCACCTCGGTGGCGGTCGGCAGCAGGTAGTCGACGAAAGTCGTTGCGAGCGGGTTGCCGTCGTCGTCGTAGACCATGTCCTCCATCAGCGCCCCGCCGATGCCCTGCACCGTGCCGCCGGCGATCTGCCCCTCCACGACCGCCGGGTTGATCATGGGCCCGACGTCCTCGCTGACGATGTAGCGCAGCAGCGTCACCTTGCCGGTCGCCACGTCCACCTCGCAGGTGCAGGCGTGCGTCGCGTTGGACCAGTGGATGGGATTGGGGGAATTGAACCGGGCGGTCGCCTCCAGGTTGGCCGACATGCCCGGCGGCAGCTGCTGCGGCGAGTAGTACGCCACGTAGGCCAGCTCGCCGAACGACACCGACCGGTCCGGGTCGCCGCGCACGCTGGCCACCGAAAACGCCAGGTCCACTTCGGATTCGGCGACCTTGAGGTGGTGCGCGGCCAGCGCCACGATCTTCGCGCGCAGGATGGCCCCCGCCTCGCTGACCGCCCCCGCGGTCATCGGCGCGCTGCGGCTGCCCTGGGTCCCGGCGCCGTACGGGGTGATCGCGGTGTCGCCCTGGATGGTGGCCACGTCGTCGATGTCGGCCCCCAGCGCGTCTGCGGTCAGCTGCACGACCGTGGTCTCGATGCTGTTACCGCTGGAGCCGCCGTTGACGTAGACGTTGATCTTCCCGGTCGGCTCCATGCGGATGGTGGCGCCTTCGGTGGCCAGGTGGCCCGTCGCCGCGCCCGTCGGCTCGACGTAGGCCGAGAACCCCAGGCCCAGGTAGCGGCCCTGCGCCAGCGCCTCGGCCTGCTCTTTCCGAAAGCCTTCGTGGTCAAGGATTTTCACCGCCTGCTCGAAGGTGTCGATCGGGGCGACGTGGTCGTACGGCATGCCGTTGGGGTTGACGTACGGCATCTCGTCGCGGCGCAACAGGTTGCGGCGGCGCAACTCGACGGGGTCGAGGTTCATCTTGCGGGCGGCGACGTCGAGCAGGATCTCGCGGGCCAGCGTTTCGTATTGCCAGGGGCCGCGGTAGGCGGCCAGCCCGCTGGTGTTGGAGAAGACGGTCTTGTAGTTGAAGCTGGCCTTCGGCACCCGGTAGGGGCCCGGGAAGAACATCCCGATGGCGGCCGTCGTCAGCACCGGGTAGGGCGTCGGGTAGGCGCCGATGTCCTGGACGAAGTCGATGTCGGCGGCCGCGATGTTGCCCTCGTCGTCGAAAGCCATTCGCGCCGTGCCGTCGACGTGCCGCGCCTGCCCGGCCGACATCAGGTTCTCGCGCCGGTCCTCGATCCACTTCAGCGCCGCCGGCACCTTGCGGGCGGCCAGCATGATGCACATGTCCTCGCGCATCGGGACGACCTTCTGGCCGAAGCCGCCGCCGGTGTCGCGCATGATCACCCGAACCCGTTGCGCCGCAATGCCCAACAGCCGGGCGCAGAACGCCCGCAGCTCGTGCGGGGTCTGGGTGGACGCCCACATCGTCAATTCCCCGGTGGCGGCGGTCCATTCGACGACCAAGCCGCGGGTCTCGATCGGCACCGGGGCGTAGATCTGTTGGTAGATGTTCTCCGCGACGACGCACGGCGCGTTGGCGAACAGCTCCTCGTCCGGTGGGGCCCCGCCCATGCCGCCCGCGACGTTGTTCGGGTAGGCGTCGTGCACCAGCACCTCGGAGGTCTGCGCGCGGGTGAAGTCGGTGACCGCGGGCAGCGGCTCGTAGTCCACGTCGATGAGCTCCAGCGCGTCCTCGGCGACATACCGGCTCTCGGCGACGACGAGCGCGACCGGGTCACCGACGAACTTGGCCTCGCCCTCGGCCAGCGGCGGCCGCGGGGTGTCGGGGACGTCCTTGCCGGCGACGGCGTGCCAGGCCTCGCGTACCTCCGGGTTGAGGTCGGCGGCGGTGAACACCGCGCGGACGCCGGGCAGCGCCAGCGCGGCCGAGGCGTCGATGCCGTTGATGCGCGCCCGGGCGAACGGGCTGCGCACGAAGCAGGCGTGCAGCATGCCGGGCCGCGAGATGTCGTCGACGAAGCTGCCGCGGCCGGTCAGCAGCCGGCCGTCCTCCACCCGCTGAACGCGGGTGCCGGCGTAACGAGGGGCCGGGGCGGTGGTCGTCGCCCCCTGCGCGTGTTCGGTCATCGCGCTCCATCCGGTTGTCGCCTGACGAGAACCACGATGCCATCATAGGAGAGTGCCGTTATCGCAGTCGATAGCCGTCGGCGTGCTGCTCGCCGCCGGCGCCGGGCGCCGCTACGGACAGCCGAAGGTGCTGGTCGACGGCTGGCTCGACATCGCGGTCGACGCGCTGCGGGGCGGGGGCTGTGCCGACGTGGTCGTGGTGCTGGGCGCCGCCCAGGTCGCCGTCCCGCCCGGGGTCATCGCGGTCACCGCGGCGCATTGGCGCGACGGGCTGAGCGCATCGGTGCGCACGGGCCTACGGCAGGCCGACCGCATGCGCGCGGACTACGCGGTGCTGCACGTCGTCGACACGCCCGACATCGGTCCCGCGGTGGTGGCGCGGGTCGTCGACCGCGCGCTCGCGTCCCCCAGCGGCCTCGCGCGCGCCCACTTCAACAGCCGCCCGGGGCACCCCGTGGTGATCGCGCGCCGGCACTGGCCCGAGGTGCTCGCGGGGATCTCCGGCGATCACGGCGCCGGCGCCTACCTGCGCACCCGGCACGACGTCGAGGCCGTCGACTGCGCGGATCTGGCCGGCGGTCGCGACGTCGACGAGCCCTAGGCGGCCAGCGGGGGATCGGCGGCCGGGCCGTCGGGTCTGTTGGCGAGGTCCCGCACGCGATGGCGCACCACGAACCAGCCGACGACGAACGCGGGGACACCGACGATGACCGCGCCGATCATCCACGGGCCCTGGACCTTGTCCAGCATCATCTCCACCAGCACCCCGGCCAGGAAGACCAGCGTGAGATAGCCGCTGTAGGGCGCCAGCGGCATCCGGAACCCCGGGCGTTCCACCGCGCCCCGGCGGGCCAGGTAGTAGAACCGCAGCTGGCACGCCACGATCGTCCCCCAGGCCACCACGACCCCCACCGCGGCGATGTGCAGCACGATCTCGAACGCCTGGCTCGGCTTGACGGCGTTGAGCACGATGCCCAGCAGGCCGACGGCGGCGGTGAGCAGGATCCCGCCGTAGGGGACGCCGTTCTTCGACATCGGCGCGGTGAACTTCGGGCCGCTGCCGTTGATCGCCATGGAGCGCAGGATCCGGCCGGTGGAATACAGGCCGGCGTTGAGGCTGGACAGCGCGGCGGTGAGCACCACCAGGTTCATGATCGTGCCCGCGCCGCCGAAGCCGGCCTTGGAAAAAAACGTCACGAACGGGCTGACGTGTTTCTCGTAGGCGGTGTGCGGCAGCAGCAAAGCCAGCAGCACGGTCGAGCCGATGTAGAAGACGGCGATGCGCAGCACCACCGAGTTGATCGCGCGCGGCATGATCCGGTGCGGATCCGCGGTTTCCCCGGCCGCGATGCCGACCAGCTCGACCGCCGCGTAGGCGAACACCACGCCCGAGGTGACCAGGACCAGGGGCACCAGCCCGCTCGGCAGCAGGCCGCCGTGGGTGTCCCACAGCGATACGCCGGTGTCGTGGCCGTCGACCTTGAAGCGCCCGACCAGAAAGACCGTGCCGACCACCAGGAACGTCACCAGCGCCAGCACCTTGATCAGCGAGGCCCAGAACTCCAGCTCACCGAAGAGTTTGACGGAGATGAGGTTCATCGACAGCACCACCAGCAGCGCGATCAGCGCCAGCGTCCACTGCGGGATGGTGGCCAGCGTCCGCCAGTAGTGGCAGTAGTGCGCGATCGCGGTGGTGTCCACGATGCCGGTCATCGCCCAGTTCAGGCAGTACATCCAGCCCGCGACGAAGGCGAACTTCTCGCCGAAGAATTCGCGGGCGTACGACACGAAGGAGCCCGATGACGGGCGGTGCAGCACGAGTTCGCCGAGCGCTCGCAGGATCAGGAAGACGAACACGCCGCACAGCGCGTAGACCAGGAACAGCCCCGGCCCCGCCGAGGCCAGCCGGCCGCCGGCGCCGAGAAAAAGCCCGGTCCCGATGGCCCCACCCAGGCCGATCATCTGCAGCTGGCGGTTGTTGAGGGCCTTCTGATAGCCGTCGTCCTCGCGGGTGAGCCGCTGGTCGGCGCTGTCGTGTGGCATTGAGTCCTGCCGTGTCGGCTCGGGGAAAGGCTCAGGCTAACTCACCGATGCGGCGCGGCGCTCGCCGAGTGTGCACGGCGGAAGCCGTCGGTGCACATCGGTTTGGGGCCCCGGGAACAAGACGGCCGCGCCCGCCGTTAGCATGATCGACAAGTTGAGCGAACCAGACTCAATGCTGGGTTGACACCACGGTGCGGCCAAGAGCAGTCTTGAGCGGGGTTCACTCAGCATAGTGGCACCAAAGAAGCTCTACTCAATCAGGAGGAATCACTATGGCTCGTGCGGTCGGTATCGACCTCGGGACCACCAACTCCGTCGTCGCAGTCCTCGAGGGCGGTGACCCCGTCGTCGTCGCCAACTCCGAGGGTTCGCGGACGACGCCGTCCATCGTCGCTTTCGCGCGCAACGGCGAGGTGCTCGTCGGTCAGCCCGCCAAGAACCAGGCGGTGACCAACGTCGACCGCACCATCCGTTCGGTCAAGCGGCACATGGGCACCGACTGGTCCATCGAGATCGATGACAAGAAATACACCGCGCAGGAGATCAGCGCCCGCGTGCTGATGAAGCTGAAGCGCGACGCGGAGGCGTACCTGGGTGAGGACATCACCGACGCCGTGATCACCGTGCCGGCGTACTTCAACGACGCCCAGCGGCAGGCGACCAAGGAGGCCGGCCAGATCGCCGGCCTGAACGTGCTGCGCATCGTCAACGAGCCCACCGCCGCGGCGCTGGCCTACGGCCTGGACAAGGGCGAGAAGGAACAGACCATCCTCGTCTTCGACCTGGGCGGCGGCACGTTCGACGTCTCGCTGCTCGAGATCGGTGAGGGCGTCGTCGAGGTCCGCGCCACCAGCGGTGACAACCACCTCGGTGGTGACGACTGGGACGACCGGGTGGTCGAGTGGCTGGTCGACAAGTTCAAGGGCACCAGCGGTATTGACCTGACCAAGGACAAGATGGCGATGCAGCGGCTGCGGGAGGCCGCCGAGAAGGCCAAGATCGAGCTCTCGAGCTCGCAGAGCACCTCGATCAACCTGCCCTACATCACCGTCGACGCGGACAAGAACCCGCTGTTCCTCGACGAGCAGCTGACCCGCGCCGAATTCCAGCGCATCACACAGGATCTGCTGGACCGCACCCGTCAGCCGTTCAAGTCGGTGATCTCCGACGCCGGCATCTCGGTGTCCGACATCGACCACGTCGTGCTGGTGGGCGGTTCCACCCGCATGCCCGCGGTGACCGAGCTGGTCAAGGAACTCACCGGCGGCAAGGAGCCCAACAAGGGCGTCAACCCCGACGAGGTGGTGGCCGTGGGCGCCGCGCTGCAGGCGGGTGTCCTCAAGGGTGAGGTGAAAGACGTTCTGCTGCTTGATGTTACGCCGCTGAGCCTGGGCATCGAGACCAAGGGTGGCGTGATGACCAAGCTCATCGAGCGCAACACCACGATCCCCACCAAGCGGTCGGAGACCTTCACCACCGCCGACGACAACCAGCCGTCGGTGCAGATCCAGGTCTACCAGGGTGAGCGCGAAATCGCTTCGCACAACAAGTTGCTCGGCTCCTTCGAGCTGACCGGCATCCCGCCGGCCCCCCGCGGCGTCCCCCAGATCGAGGTCACCTTCGACATCGACGCCAACGGCATCGTGCACGTCACGGCCAAGGACAAGGGCACCGGCAAGGAGAACACGATCAAGATCCAGGAGGGCTCCGGCCTGTCCAAGGAGGAGATCGACCGGATGATCAAGGACGCCGAGGCGCACGCCGAGGAGGACCGCCAGCGTCGCGAGGAGGCCGACATCCGCAACCAGGCCGAATCGCTGGTCTACCAGACGGAGAAGTTCGTTAAGGACCAACGCGAAGCCGAAGGTGGGTCGAAGGTTCCGGAGGAGACGCTGTCCAAGGTCGACGGCGCGATCGCTGAGGCCAAGTCGGCGCTGGCCGGCACGGACATCTCCGCGATCAAGTCGGCGATGGAGAAGCTGGGCCAGGAGTCCCAGGCGCTCGGCCAGGCCATCTACGAGGCCACCCAAACGGCCGGCGGCGCCGATGGCGAAGGCGCCGGTGGCCCGCAGGCCGGTTCGGCTGACGACGTGGTGGACGCGGAGGTGGTCGACGACGACCGGGAGGCCAAGTGACGGAGGCGAACCCACACGAGCCGGTGACCGTCACCGACAAGCGGCGGATCGACCCCGAAACCGGTGAAGTCCGGCAGTCCTCTCCCGGTTCGGCTCCCAACGCGGGGCCGGGAGAGGCTGCGCCGGGCGACTTCTCGGGTGAATCACCCGAGGAGGCCGGCAAGGCCGCCGAGTTGCTGGGCGACCTGCAGCGGGTCCAGGCCGACTTCGCCAACTACCGCAAGCGGGCGCTGCGCGACCAGCAGGCCGCGGCGGACCGGGCCAAGGCCGCCGTCATGACCCAATTGCTGGGCGTGCTCGACGATCTCGAGCGGGCGCGCCAGCACGGCGATCTGGAGTCCGGCCCGCTGAAGTCGGTCGCCGACAAGCTGGACAGCGCCCTGACCGGGCTCGGTCTGGTGGCGTTCGGCGAGGAGGGCGAGGACTTCGACCCGCTGCTGCACGAAGCCGTGCAGCACGAGGGCGACGGCGGCGACGGCTCGAAGCCGGTGATCGGCACGGTCATGCGGCAGGGCTACAAGCTGGGCGACCAGGTCCTGCGGCACGCTCTGGTCGGCGTCGTCGACACGGTCGCGGACGAGGGTTCCGCGGCCGGCGAGCCGGCCGAATCGGACGATAACCCCGGCGTAACCGGTGAATAGACCACACAATCAGCACAACAACAGAACTCCAAAGGTGAAGGGGGTGACGCGACATGGCCCAGCGCGAATGGGTCGAAAAGGACTTCTACAAGGAGCTGGGCGTCTCCTCTGACGCCAGTCCCGAAGAGATCAAACGCGCGTACCGGAAGCTGGCGCGCGACCTGCATCCGGACGCCAACCCGGACAACCCCGCCGCCGGTGAACGCTTCAAGGCGGTGTCGGAAGCGCACAACGTGTTGTCGGATCCGGCGAAGCGCAAGGAGTACGACGAAACCCGCCGCCTGTTCGCGGGCGGCGGGTTCGGCGGCCGCCGGTTCGACACCGGCGGCTTCGGCGGCTTCGGTGCTGGCGGCGACGGCGCCGAGTTCAACCTCAACGACTTGTTCGACGCCGCCGGCCGTAGCGGCGGCACCAACATCGGTGACCTGTTCGGCGGGCTGTTCGGGCGCGGCGCCAGCGCGCGTCCCAGCCGGCCGCGACGCGGCAACGACCTGGAGACCGAGACCCAGCTGGACTTCGTCGAGGCCGCCAAGGGCGTGGCCATGCCGCTGCGGCTGACCAGCCCGGCGCCGTGCACCAACTGCCATGGCAGCGGCGCGCGGCCGGGCACCAGCCCCAAGGTGTGCCCCACCTGCAACGGTTCCGGCGTGATCAGCCGCAACCAGGGCGCGTTCGGCTTCTCCGAGCCCTGCACCGACTGCCGGGGCAGCGGCTCGATCATCGAGCACCCCTGCGACGAGTGCAAGGGCACCGGGGTCACCACCCGCACCCGCACCATCAACGTGCGGATCCCGCCGGGCGTGGAGGACGGGCAGCGCATCCGGCTGCCCGGACAGGGCGAGGCCGGCCTGCGCGGTGCGCCGTCGGGCGACCTGTACGTGACCGTACATGTGCGGCCGGACAAGGTCTTTGGCCGCGACGGCGACGACCTGACCGTGACCGTGCCCGTCAGCTTCACCGAATTGGCTTTGGGCTCAACGATTTCGGTGCCAACGCTGGACGGCAAGGTCGGCGTGCGGGTGCCCAAGGGCACCTCCGACGGCCGCATCCTGCGGGTGCGCGGGCGGGGCGTCCCGAAGCGCGACGGCGGCAACGGGGACCTGCTCGTCACCGTCAAGGTCGCGGTGCCGCCGAACGTGGAGGGTGCCGCACAGGAGGCGCTGGAGGCGTACGCGGCCGCCGAGCGCGCCAGCGGGTTTGACCCACGAGCCGGATGGGCAGGTAACCGCTGATGGCGAAGAATTCGCGGGAAGAGTCCCGGACGTTTTTGATCTCGGTGGCCGCCGAGCTGGCCGGCATGCACGCCCAGACCCTGCGCACCTACGACCGCCTCGGCCTGGTCAGCCCCCGCCGCACTTCCGGTGGGGGACGGCGGTATTCGGAGCACGACGTCGACCTGCTGCGCGAGGTGCAGCGGCTGTCCCAGGACGAGGGGGTCAACCTCGCCGGCATCAAGCGGATCATCGAGCTGACCAACCAGGTCGAGGCGCTGCAGGCGCGCGTGAAGGAGCTCACCGAGGAGCTCGCGCAGGTACGCGCCGGGCAGCGCCGCGACCTGGCGGTGGTGCCCAAGAGCACCGCCGTGGTGGTGTGGCAGCCGCGCCGAACGCG
>NZ_LZIZ01000100.1:0-11835 GCF_001666915.1 Mycobacterium sp. E3339
GGCCAGGAAGGTGACGGCGTTGCCCGACACGATCGTCTTGCGCGCCCGCCGATCCGCGCGGACCGCGCCGACCGGATCGCCGATGAGAAGAAGTGGCGGCAGAGCACCCGTCAGGGCATCCAGTTCCTCGCCCTGCAGTTCCAGGCCACCCGTTGCGACAAAGAGGACATCCTCGCCGGCAACGACGACCCGAACCTGCCGCTGGTGACGTGCTCGACCGATCACAAGGTGGCCTACCTGCTGGCGCCGTCGATCATCAGCGGCGATCAGATCCAGGACGCCACGTCGGGCATGAATCAGCGCGGCATCGGTTACGTGGTGGACGTCCAGTTCAAGCCCGCGGCGGCCAACACCTGGGCCGACTTCACCGCCGCCCACGTCGGCACCCAGACCGCCTTCACGCTGGACTCGCAGGTGGTCAGCGCCCCGATGATCCAGGAAGCCATTCCCGGCGGGCGGACCCAAATCACCGGTGGCGACCCGCCGTTCACCGCCTCAACCGCGCGCCAGCTGGCCAACGTCCTCAAGTACGGCTCGCTGCCGCTGTCCTTCCAATCGTCGGAGGCCCAAACCGTCTCGGCCACACTGGGATTGACGTCGCTGCGGGCGGGTCTGATGGCGGGTGCGATCGGTCTGGCCCAGGTGTGCGGGCCTCGTTGCCGTCGTTCCCGGGGACGGTGATCACCAGGTTGTCGCCGTCGACCACGACCTCCGAACCGGAGACGCCCAGCCCGTTGACGCGCGCGCTGATGATCTGCTGCGCCTGGGCCAGCGCGTCGCGGCTGGGCCGCGAGCCGTCCGGGGTGCGCGCGGTCAGCGTGACGCGGGTACCGCCCTGCAGGTCGATGCCGAGCTTGGGGGCGGCGCGCTTGTCCCCGGTCAGAAACACCAGCAGATAGACGCCGACGAGCAGCAGCAGGAAAGCGGACAGGTAGCGGGCAGGGTGCACCGGCGCCGAAGACGATGCCACGTTCCTTCTATCTCCTCGAGTATCGGTTCTTACCCCGGACAGAGCCTAGTGTCGCCGAGACGCGCCTCGCGCAAGCGGTCAGGAATCCTTGGTCACCGGGGAGTCGGAGTCGGCCAAGTCGTCGGCGTCGTCGCCGTCGGCCAGGTCCTCGTCGTCGGGCAGGATCCGGTCGCGGATGGCCAGCTTCATCCAGGTGGTCACGACCCCGGGCGCGATCTCGAGGTCGACGGTGTCGTCCGTGATCGCGACGACGGTGGCCTGAAGACCCGACGTGGTGTGCACACGGTCGCCGGCCTGCAGCGACTCGTGCAGGTCGATGGTGGCCTGCATCGCGCGCTTCTGGCGCCGCGACGCGAAGTACATGAACCCGCCCATGATGAGCAGGAAGGGCAGGAACAGAATCAAACTTTCCATGAACGGGCCTGTCTTTTCGTAGTGGTCTTTTCGTAGTGGCGTCGTACTGGCACTGGAGGCCATTGGGGCCAGGGACGACCCGCGGGCCGCACACCTCGTAACGGCCAGTGTGCCATTGCCGCAGGTCGCCTCCGAGCGCCCCGGTGCACGAGGGGCTGGCCGGCGCGTGGCCGGATAGGCTTGGGGAGCGACGTGACAGGCGCGCCGCGGTGAGGAGAAAATCGTGGCCGGCCTCGAGCAGACTCGTCAGCTGGTCACCGAAATCCCCGGTCCCGCTTCGCTGGAACTGACCAAACGCCGCGCCGCCGCGGTATCCCACGGCGTGAACGTGTCCTTGCCGGTGTTCGTGGCTCGCGCCTTCGGCGGCATCATCGAGGACGTCGACGGCAACCGGCTCATCGACCTGGCGTCCGGCATCGCGGTGACCACCATCGGCAATTCCTCGCCGCGGGTGGTGGAGGCCGTCCAGGCCCAGGTCGCCGAGTTCACCCACACCTGTTTCATGGTCGCGCCGTACGAGCAGTACGTCGCCGTCGCCGAGCAGCTCAACCGGATCACCCCGGGCTCCGGCGAAAAGCGTTCGGTGCTGTTCAATTCCGGCGCCGAGGCGGTCGAGAACGCCGTCAAGGTGGCCCGGGCCTACACCCGCAAGCCCGCCGTCGTCGCGTTCAATCACGCCTACCACGGCCGCACCAACCTGGCGATGGCGTTGACCGCCAAATCCAAGCCGTACAAGAGCGGCTTCGGCCCGTTCGCGCCGGAGGTTTATCGAGCCCCCGTGTCCTACCCCTATCGGGACGGCCTGGTGGACAAGGAGCTCGCCACCGACGGGGAGAAGGCCGCCGCCCGGGCGATCGACGTGATCGAGACCCAGGTCGGCGCCGAGAGCCTCGCCGCCGTCATCATCGAACCCATCGCCGGTGAGGGCGGATTCATCGTGCCCGCCGAGGGCTTCCTGCCCGCCCTGCTCGACTGGTGCCGGAACAACGACGTGGTGTTCATCGCCGACGAGGTGCAGACCGGGTTCGCGCGCACCGGCGCGATGTTCGCCTGCGAGCACGACGGCATCGAGCCCGACCTGATCTGCACCGCCAAGGGCATCGCCGACGGGCTGCCGTTGTCGGCGGTCACCGGCCGCGCGGAAATCATGGACGCGTCGCACGTCGGCGGTTTGGGCGGCACATTCGGCGGTAACCCAATCGCTTGTGCTGCGGCACTGGCCACCATCACCACGATCGAAAGTGACGGACTGATCGAGCGGGCGCGACAGCTGGAACGGTTGATCACCGAACCGTTGTTGCGTCTGCAGGCCGGTGATGACCGGATCGGCGATGTGCGCGGTCGGGGCGCCATGATCGCCATCGAGCTGGTGAAGTCGGGAACCGCGGAGCCCGACGCGGAACTGACGCAAAAGCTGTCCGCCGCGGCGCACGCGGCGGGAGTGGTGGTGTTGACCTGCGGCATGTTCGGCAACATCATCCGGCTGCTGCCGCCGCTGACCATCAGCGACGACCTGCTGAACGAGGGGCTCGACATTCTCGGCCGGCTGCTTCGCGAAGTGTAAGGCCCGGCGCTCGACCGGCCCGGGTGGGCAATCTCACACCTTCGGCGGGGCGGGCCCATGGTGGAATAACGTTACTTTAGCTAACGTTTTAATGGTCAGCGCATCGTCGCCAAACTGACTAATAACTTTCATTGCAAGGGAATTGCTTATGTCGACCATCAACACCGACGAGCGGCTCGACCGCCGTATCGACGACCTCACCGCCACCGACCCGCAGTTCGCCGCCGCCCGCCCCAACCCGGCGATCGAAGCGGCGCTCGAACAGCCCGGCCTTCGGCTCCCCCAGGTCATCCGGACCGTGCTCGACGGGTACGCCGACCGTCCGGCGCTGGCGCACCGCGAGGTCGAGTTCGTCACGGACCCGGCGAGCGGGCGCACGCGGCTGGAGCTGCTCCCCCGCTTCGAGACCATCACCTACGGACAGCTCGGCGACCGGGTGGCGGCGCTCGGCCGCGCCTGGGCCAACGACGAGGTCCGCGTCGGTGACCGGGTCTGCGTGCTGGGCTTCAACAGCCTCGACTACGCCACCATCGACATGGCGCTGGCCACCATCAGCGCGGTGTCGGTCCCGCTCCAGACCAGCGCGTCGCTGACCTCCCTGCAGCCGATCGTGACCGAGACCGAGCCCACCGTGATCGCGGCGAGCGCGAACCAGCTGCCCGACGCCGTCGAGCTCATCCTGAGCGGACACCGGCCCGCCAAGCTGGTGGTGTTCGACCACCACCCGGAGGTCGACGACGAGCGCGAGGCCGTGGCGAGCGCGCGCACCCGGCTGGCGGACGCCGGCGTGGCCGTCGAGACGCTGGCCGAGGCGCTCGAGCGCGGCCGGACGCTGCCCGACACGCCGCTGCCCACCAGCGACGAAGCCGACCCGCTGGCCCTGTTGATCTACACCTCCGGCAGCACCGGCGCCCCCAAGGGCGCGATGTACCCGCAGAGCAACGTCGCCAAGATCTGGCGCCGGGGCAGCAGGAACTGGTTCGGCGAGAGCGCCGCGTCAATCACCCTCAACTTCATGCCGATGAGCCACGTCATGGGCCGCGGCATCCTGTACGGCACCCTAGGCAACGGCGGCACCGCCTACTTCGCGGCCAAGAGCGACCTCTCGACGCTGCTCGAGGACCTCGAGCTGGTGCGGCCCACCGAGCTCAACTTCGTGCCGCGCATCTGGGAGACCCTGTTCGGAGAATTCCAGCGCCAGGTGGAACGCCGGCTGACCGAGGGCGATGCGGGCCCGGAGGCCCGCGAGGCTGTTGCGGCCGAGGTGCTGGCCGAGCAGCGCCAGTACCTGCTGGGCGGGCGGTTCATCTTCGCGATGACCGGCTCCGCGCCCACCTCCCCGGAGTTGCGCAGCTGGGTCGAGTCCCTGCTCGAGATGCACCTGATGGACGGCTACGGGTCGACCGAGGCCGGAATGGTGTTGTTCGACGGCGAGATTCAGCGCCCGCCGGTCGTCGACTACAAGCTCGTCGACGTGCCGGACCTGGGTTACTTCAGCACCGACCGGCCGCACCCGCGCGGCGAGCTGCTGCTGCGGACCGAGAACATGTTCCCCGGCTACTACAAGCGGGCCGAGACCACCGCGAACGTGTTCGACGAGGACGGCTACTACCGGACCGGCGACGTCTTCGCCGAGATCGCGCCCGACAAGCTGGTGTACGTCGACCGCCGCAACAACGTGCTGAAGCTGGCGCAGGGCGAGTTCGTCACCCTGGCCAAGCTGGAGGCCGAATTCGGCAACAGCCCGCTGGTGCGCCAGATCTACGTCTACGGCAACAGCGCGCAGCCCTACCTGCTGGCCGTCGTGGTGCCGACCGAGGAGGCCCTGGCCGGCGCCGACCTGGAGTCGCTGAAGCCCAGGATCGCCGACTCGCTGCAGCACGTCGCGCGTCAGGCCGGGCTGCAGTCCTACGAGGTGCCGCGCGACTTCATCATCGAGACCACCCCGTTCAGCCTGGAGAACGGCCTGCTGACCGGGATCCGCAAGCTGGCGTGGCCGAAGCTCAAGCAGCACTACGGCGAGCGGCTCGAGCGGCTCTACGCCGAGCTGGCCGAGGGCCAGGCCAACGAGCTGGCCGAGCTGCGGCGCAACGGCGCGAACGCGCCCGTGCTGCAGACCGTGACCCGGGCCGCCGCGGCCATGCTGGGCACGGCGAGCACCGAGCTGACCCCCGACGCCCATTTCACCGACCTGGGTGGAGACTCCTTGTCGGCGTTGACGTTTGGGAACCTGCTGCGCGAGATCTTCGACATCGACGTCCCGGTCGGCGTGATCGTCAGCCCCGCCAGCGACCTGCAGGCCATCGCCAACTACATCGAGGGCGAGCGCCAGGGCACCAAGCGACCCACCTTCGCCGCCGTGCACGGACGCGGGGCGACCGAGGTGCACGCGGCCGACCTCACCCTGGACAAGTTCCTCGAGGCCGAGACGCTGGCCGCGGCGCCCGGCCTGCCCGGGCCCGCCGCCGAGGTGCGCACGGTGCTGCTGACCGGTGCGACCGGCTTCCTGGGCCGCTACCTCGCGCTGGAATGGCTCGAGCGCATGGACATGGTGGACGGCAAGGTGATCGCCCTGGTGCGGGCCAAGTCCGACGAGGAGGCGCGCGCCCGGCTGGACAACACCTTCGATAGCGGCGACCCGAAGTTGCTGGCGCACTACCAGGAACTGGCCGCCGACCACCTGGAGGTCATCGCCGGGGACAAGGGCGAGGCCAATCTCGGCCTGGATGCGCAGACCTGGCAGCGGCTGGCCGACACCGTCGACCTGATCGTCGACCCGGCGGCCCTCGTCAACCACGTGCTGCCGTACAGCGAGCTGTTCGGTCCCAACGCGCTGGGCACCGCCGAACTGATCCGGATCGCGCTCACCACCAAGCTGAAGCCGTACACCTACGTGTCGACGATCGGCGTCGGTGACCAGATCAAGCCCGGTCAATTCGTCGAGGACGCCGACATCCGGCGGATCAGCGCCACCCGCGCGATCAACGACAACTACGCCAACGGCTACGGCAACAGCAAGTGGGCCGGCGAGGTGCTGCTGCGCGAGGCGCACGACCTGTGCGGCCTGCCCGTCGCGGTGTTCCGGTGCGACATGATCCTGGCCGACACCACCTACGCCGGACAGCTCAACCTGCCGGACATGTTCACCCGGTTGATGCTGAGCCTGGTGGCCACCGGTGTCGCGCCCGGTTCGTTCTACGAGCTGGACGCCGACGGCAACCGTCAGCGGTCGCACTACGACGGCCTGCCGGTCGAGTTCATCGCCGCCGCGATCTCGACGCTGGGAACGCAGGTGCTCGACAACATCCCTCAAGGCGACGGGTTCCAGACCTACCACGTGATGAACCCGTACGACGACGGCATCGGTCTCGACGAGTACGTCGACTGGTTGATCGAAGCCGGCTACGGGATCCAGCGCATCGCCGACTACGGCGAATGGCTGCGGCGGTTCGAGGGCACGATGCGCGGCCTGCCCGAGCGCCAGCGCCAGTACTCGCTGCTGCCGCTGCTGCACAACTACCAGGAACCCGAGAAACCGATCAACGGTTCGATGGCACCGACCGACCGCTTCCGCGCCGCGGTGCAGGAGGCGAAAATCGGCCCCGACAAAGACATTCCACATGTCTCGGCGCCGGTCATCGTCAAGTACATCACCGACCTGCAGTTGCTCGGACTGCTGTAAGCGCAGAAAAGCAATCGCCCAGTCCCCGCGGGGACTGGGCGATTGCTCTTTTGTATGCGAGTTATTGCTGGGGATGCGGCCAGCGCAGGTACGCGGCGTTGGCGCCCGACGTCGAACGCTCGCGACGCCATCCCCGCTTCGGCTGCGGGTCGGAAGCGGTGCGCGGCTTGGTCAGCGCGCTCGAGGAAACCTCGGCGGGCTCGTAGGCCGATTCCCGGTACGGCTCGACGGCCGGCACGGCTTCCGCCGGCGCCGGCGGCCGCACGTCGCGCGCCAGGCGCACGGCCGTGCGGGCCAGCACCATGCCACCCACGAAGACGATCAGCGCGCCCAGTCCAGAGAAATAGGTGACCTCGAGAACCGCGCGCTTGCGGTCGGTGGCGGCGACCGGGTCACCGGCGGAGCCGATGCCCAGCACCGGCGCGAACTGACCGCCCACGACGAACCAGGCGCCGGCCAGCACCGCCAGCCAACCGCCCAGCATCGCCGCCACGCGGTTCCCGGCGACGATCAGCAAGAGACCGCCCAGCACGGTCACCGCTCCGGGCAGGACCTCGAGCCACCCTCGAGCCGTGCTCCACGCCCACTCCCGGTCGGGCGTGTACGCGAAATTGAAGCGCGGTCCGACAAACGGTATTAACGCCCCCCAAGCTCCCAAAATGACCAGGAGCAATCCGCTGACCGCACCACGCGAACGCGGCATGCTCAGCCCGCGGGTCTGGCCGTCTTCTGCGTATTTCATGATTTCCCCTCGTTGAATACCGGGCCTATTTCCGGCCCGGGGTGGGTACCCGGCGGGTTGCGCGTGTAACCCAGGGCCGCCCCGAAAGCACCGCTCCCCGCGGCCTTTTGGGGCTGGTGAGACTGGTGTTACTGCTGAAGTCCGATCAGCAGCAGCACGATCGCGATGGCCGGGAAGGTGCCCTGCGTGACCGCGGCCCGCGCTTTGTCGCGGGCCGACAGCAGCAAGACGACCGCGGCCGCCGCCATGGAGCCGACGCCGGCGAAAATCAGCGCCGCTCCAACGGCGTTGTGGCGCAACGCAATTGCCGCGATGCCCACCCCGGTGACCACCGCCAGGAACAGGTTGTAGAACCCCTGGTTGAAAGCGAGCAGCTTTGTGGTCTCGGCCTCCTCGGCCGTGGTGCCGAAGGTGGCACGGGTGCGTGGCGAGGTCCAGGTCAACGATTCCATCACAAAGATGTAGACGTGCAGTAAAGCCGCCAGCGCGGCGAATACCAGCCCGGCAGTGATCATCGCTCCTCCTCGCGGTTCGAGGCCTGCGTCTCGGCGCGGGTGACTTTACCCACCCGCGGGCGCCCGGACCGCCCCCGACGCGAAATGGCGCCGGTAGCCATGGGCTACCGGCGCCTCCCGCCGTAGGTGTTACCGACTAGACGCCGGCGTGGTGGTGGCGGTGGAACAGTCCGCCGCCGGTGCGTCGACCGAACAGGCCACGCCCGGTGCGTTCCCCCGCCTCGGGCTCGGCCGCCACCCGGTCGGTCCGCGCCGCGACCGGTCCGCGTGTTTCGTCGTACATCGCCGGTTCGCCCGCAGGCGCGGCTGCCACCGCCGCGGGTTCCCGCGCCACGACGTCACGCGCATGCCGCACGGCCACGCGCGCCACGGCGGCCCCGCCCAGGAACACGATCAGGGCGCCCAGCCCGGTGAAGTAGGTGACCTCGAGCAGGGCTCGCTTCAGGTCCGTCGACGCCACCGGCGAACCGACGTCGCCGATGCCCAGGGTCGACGCGAACGCGCGACCGACCACGAACCAGGCGCCGCCCGCGACCGCCAGCCAGCCGCCGAGCACGGCGCTGGCGCGGTTGCCGGACAGGAGCACCAGCAGGCCACCCAGGGCCGTCGCGGCCCCCGGAAGCACCTCGAGCCAACCCTTGGCCGTGGTCCACGTCCACGCCGGGTCGGACATGTAGGCCCAGTCGATGTTGGGCCCGAAGAAGGGCACCAGGGCGCCCCAGGCGCCCAAGATAATCAGCAGTAGCCCGGTCAGGGCGCCGCGGGAACGCGGCATGTACAGCGCTCGAGGGCGGTCGTAGTCGTAGCGCCTGGTCCTCATCAGAATCTCCTTAGGTATCGCTGCTGTGAGCTTGGTTACCCGACGGCGCCGACGAATAACCGACCGCGAGGACGGCTCAAAGGTCACGATTTGGCCGCGACGGCTCGCCGCTAGTCGAACAGGCCGGGTTGACCCAGGCCGACGGCCCCCGCCGGCGGGCTCATGCCGAGGTGCTTCCACGCCTGCGCGGTCGCCACGCGGCCGCGCGGTGTGCGCGCGACCATCCCGGCGCGCACCAGGAACGGCTCGCACACCTCCTCGACGGTGGTGGCCTCCTCGCCCACGGCCACGGCCAGCGTCGACACGCCGACCGGGCCACCGCCGAAACTGCGGGTCAGCGCCGACAGCACCGCCCGGTCCAGCCGGTCCAGGCCCAGTTCGTCGACGTCGTAGACCGCCAGCGCGGATTTGGCCACGTCGCGGGTGATCACCCCGTCGGCCCGCACCTCCGCGAAGTCGCGGACCCGGCGCAGCAGCCGGTTGGCGATGCGCGGCGTCCCGCGCGAGCGCCGGGCGATCTCCTCGGCCGCCTCGGCCCCGAGCTCGATGCCGAGGATGCCCGCGGAGCGGGCCAGCACCCGCTCCAGCTCGTCGGGCTCGTAGAAGTCCATGTGCGCGGTGAAGCCGAACCGGTCGCGCAGCGGGCCGGTCAGCGCGCCCGAGCGGGTGGTCGCGCCGACCAGCGTGAAGGGCGCCACCTCGAGGGGGATGGACGTCGCCCCCGGACCCTTGCCGACCACCACGTCGACCCGGAAGTCCTCCATCGCCAGGTAGAGCATCTCCTCGGCGGGCCGCGCGATGCGGTGGATCTCGTCGATGAACAGCACGTCGTGCTCGACCAGGTTGGACAGCATGGCGGCCAGGTCGCCGGCGCGTTCGAGCGCCGGACCGGACGTCACCCGCAGCGACGAGCCGAGTTCGGCGGCGATGATCATGGCCAGCGACGTCTTGCCCAGCCCCGGCGGGCCCGACAGCAGGATGTGATCCGGTGTGCCGCCGCGGTTCTTGGCCCCCTCGATCACCAGCTGCAGCTGTTCGCGGACGCGGGGTTGGCCGATGAACTCGCGCAGCGACCGCGGGCGCAGGCTGACATCGATGTCGCCCTCCCCGACGGCCAGCGCCGGGGACAACTCGCGGTCGGCGTAGTCGTCGGGGCCGGTCATCGGGACTTACCCAGCAGCGACAGGGCGGCGCGCAGCGCGCCGGACGTCGTCGTGTCCTGTTCGGCGGCCAGCACCTTGTCGGTGGCTTCCTCGGCCTGCTTGGCGGCGAAGCCCAGGCCGACCAGCGCCTCCACCACCGGACCGCGCACCGCGTGCCCGTTCACCACGGTTGTGCCCCCGGTCGCACCCGCCGCACCGACCTTGTCCCGCAGCTCGAGCACCATCCGTTCGGCGCCGCGTTTGCCGATCCCGGGCACCCGGGTCAGCGCGGCCACGTCGCTGTCGTGCAGCACCTGGCGCAGCGCCGACGCGTCGTGAACCGCCAGCGTCGCCATCGCCAGCCGCGGGCCCACGCCCGACACCGTCAGCAGCGTGAGAAACAGGTCGCGGGTGTCGGTGTCGGTGAACCCGTACAGCGTCATCGAGTCCTCGCGGACCACCATCGCGGTGATCAGCCGCGCCTCGCCGCCGGTGCGCAGGGTCGCCAGCGTCGACGGTGTCGCGTTCACCCGGTACCCGACGCCGGCGGCCTCGATCACCGCGTGATCGAGCGCCACCTCGAGCACCTCACCGCGCACCGAGGCGATCATCGCGCCGCCTTCAGCTTGGCCAGATACTTGTGCCGCTGCTGTTCGGCCAGCGCCTCGGCCGCGGCCATCCGGGCCATCATCGGCGCCCGCCAGCAGTGACAGATCGCCAGGGCCAGCGCGTCGGCGGCGTCGGCCGGTGTCGGCTTGGCTTGCAGCGCAAGGATTTTGGTGACCATGGCGGTGACCTGCGCCTTGTCGGCGGCGCCGTTGCCGGTCACCGCGGCCTTGACCTCGCTGGGGGTGTGGAAGTGCACGTCGATGCCGCGCTTGGCCGCCGCCAGCGCCACCACGCCGCCGGCCTGCGCGGTGCCCATCACCGTCGTCACGTTCAGTTGGGAGAACACCCGCTCGATGGCCACCACGTCGGGTTGGTGCGTGGCCAGCCAATGGTCAACCGCGTCGCTGATGGCCAGGAGCCGTTTGGCCAGCGGCGCGTCCGACGGGGTGCGCACCACGTCGACGTCGAGTGCGACCACGCTGCGCCCGCGCCCGCTTTCCACCACCGACAGCCCGCATCGGGTCAGCCCGGGGTCGACGCCCAATACGCGCATTGCCCGCTCCCACCTCTAGAACAGCTGTTCGATACCCTAGCGGCCGGGACCGACGGCCCCGCGGACGACACGCGGCGGCGCCGCCAATTCCCGCGTCGGCAGGTTGCAACGCCGAACCGGCCCAAAAGCTGTTAGCTTTAGCCCACGTTCGCTCAAGCCATGTGGCAACGGAAGGTTTCGCGTGGGATCACTCCTGGTCATTATCGCGATCGTGCTGTTCATCGCGTCCATCGTGGTGCTGATCATCGCTTTGCGGCGGCCCAAGCAACCGGGCCCACCGCGCGGCCGCACCGATCCCCTCTCGTTCAACGCGATGCCGGAATTCGGCCCCCGCCAGCTCGGCCCCGGCGCCATCGTCAGCTACGGCGGGATCGACTACGTGGTGCGCGGGTCGGTGACCTACCGCGAGGGCCCGTTCGTGTGGTGGGAGCACCTGCTGGAGGGCGGCGACCAGCCGATCTGGTTCAGCGTCGAAGAGGACGACGGGCGCCTCAAGCTGGCCATGTGGGTCAGCCGCAAGGACGTCACGCTGCAGCCGGGTGAGCAGTACGTCGTCGACGGGGTGACGTTCCACGAATCCGAGCGCGGTCGCGCCTCGTTCACCACCGAGGGCACGACGGGCCTGCCGGCGGGCGGCGAGATGGAGTTCGTCGACTGCGCCAACGCCGACGAGTCCGTGCTGCTGTCGTTCGAGCGCTGGGCGCCGGGCATGCCGTGGGAGGTCTCCACCGGCAAGCCCGTGCTGACCGGCGAGCTGATGAAACGGCACCGACGCGTCCCTAAGGGGAGGAGGGCGGGGGCGCCGGATACACGGTCAGCCCGAC
>NZ_LZIZ01000101.1:0-8295 GCF_001666915.1 Mycobacterium sp. E3339
GCTGTCGCCAGACGAGCTACGAGACCTGTGCCAAGGAACCGGGTTCGACGTCGTTAGTCCGTTTGATGTCGTCGGTGAAGTGTATGGGTGTGGCGTCGCGTCCACTGAGATGGCTCAATTCGTTGACGGAGAGGCGACGGTACCGAGCTTTACACCGACGACATCAAACGGACTAACGACGTCGAACCCGGTTCCTTGGCACAGGTCTCGTAGCTCGTCTGGCGACAGCGAAAACGATGTAACTCCGAGGTTGTGGTCAATGCCAAAGAACTGTTGCACCTGCATCGTTTGATCGACAGCGACGATGTCTTCGCGGGTGGAATCGGTAAATGGAATAGCAAACGGGAGCCCGTTGGGATGCGCGAAGCGCGCCCGAAGGTTCCAAAGGAGCGCGAGGTCCTGGGTGCTGTCGGTCCGGTAGACGATCAGCAGGTTCGAGCCGTACCGGGACAGTGCAGATGACTGTCCCCAGGTGAATCTCGACGTGGACGGGAACCCTTTGTTGTATCCGCCAATGACACTGATAGGCAGCCGGACTCCTGTCAGATTGATCGCCGAGATCCATTCCAGATCCAGAATTCGCGGAATCAAGTCTTGCAGCGAAGGCTCCCCATCGACTGACCTGACATCCACCAAATCGCCAAAGACCAAGTCCTCCCGGAGGCCCTCCCGCCTGTTCTGCTGTCGGTCCGGCACATTGGGTAGGTCACCGAACATCACTACATAAGCGGGGTACCAGGGGCTGCTTACGTCTACGCCTCGACATGTCTGAACCCGAGGCCGATCCTGCAAGTAAGCGACCTGGCGCAACAGATAGCGAGCGGCGTTCGCCGATCGGTCCGAGTAGCGCCGCTCAACCTCCTCTGGGAGCAGAGTTCGACAATCTAGCCCGTCAACATTACTCCTGAGCAACACCCCTTCGATTCGCTCGTCCAAGTCACTTGCGCCAGGATCAACACAGATCAGCGGGAAAAACCCGCCTGCCCATCGGGTACAGAGCGCGTTGATTACATCTCGGAGATCTTCGATCGACTCCGATCGGACCGCAACTGCCGTGATTTTAGGGCGCAGTTGCCGCTCGACTGAATAGACGCCGGTCAACAGATCTTCTGTCAGCAGTGGCCAAAGGTCCATGGATGGCACTTTGCCACCTTGGACTTACGCATTCTGGGTCGGCCACGAGCAATGTCCCGGCCGCTCGAATATTTTGCAATCCTGAACACCCGCGGCCCAGGCGGGATACCGCGGGGCTCCGGGGCACGTTTCAAAGACCCGGAATAACGCCCATTCGTGACTTGCGGTCAATGAGATCCATGCGACGCTCCAATCATTGGCGCATCAGGACACAGGTCGGACACGGCGACCGAGACCATCTCGCGGGCCTGGTCCCGGGTCAAGTCGACGTGCTTCCAATACAGGTCGGCCTCGATGTCGGGCTTCCCGCCGCTGGCGATATCTCCGCAAAACTTCCACCCGTCATTGGCGATCAACCGTGGGGTAGGGCGCGGGCGAATTCCCCGTGCCGCCAGATCATTGACGAACTGCTGCTCATTGGAGCACAGGATGTCGGGGCTTTCGTTGACACCGCAAGCCCACGCCGTGGGGGCGGGCCCGTAGGTCAGCCCGGCAACTACTGAAGAACCGACCAGGAAAGCACCGGCGAGGTTCCTAAGGTGTTCTTTCACTTCTCGCATGCTCGTGCCGCCTCACACGACCTTTGCTGTGTCCACCCATGTTGGGTTTGTCGCTCGGCCAGCAGAAGGGTCTTTTGGCATTCAGGGGTACGTACCTCCGTCATCGTCAGCGTGTATGCATTTGCTCCGGCCCATGACGATGGCTCCGCCGACGCCCCAGTGGCATGAAGACGACAGGAAGATGGCCCGTGCTCGTAGCCGCTTGCCTTTGACCCGCAACGGCGGGCCAAACGTCCCTATCAAAACGTCTTGCTCGGCGCGGAGCCTTTAAGTACCCATACCGCGATGCCAAAGCTAACGAGTCACCACTTCAAGGAACCGCTCACCACAGCACGGAGGTGTGACCATGAAGAAGGGTCTTACCGCTGCGATGATCGCACTCGGTGCCACAGTCGCGCCCTACCTGGCCCCGCAAGCTCAGGCAGATACTTTCTATGCTCCCGATTATTTGGCCTGCTTGCGACAGTATCCAGGGTTGACAATCAGCGATTCAGATGCGGCGGTACAGATGGGTCTGGACATCGTCCGCCAGGCACGGGCGGGCGGCATGCTTTCACGCCCCGACGTCGATCTCCCTCCAAAGATCGCACAGCAATATGGCGTGGACGTACACGCTGCACAGTGGTTCGTGCGCTGTGCGCTTGACAGCACACACTGAGAGGAGCCGCGGTGCATCTGCTGTTCGTAGTATGCGGCTCATGCCACTGAACGCGGGGGAAACTTTTGCTGGCTACCGGATCGTGCGCCTGCTGGGATCCGGGGGGATGGGCGAGGTCTATCTTGCTGAGCATCCGCGGCTGCCCCGTCGTGACGCACTCAAGGTTCTCCGGGTAGACGTATCGGCTGACCCTGAATATCGCGCTCGCTTCAACCGCGAGGCCGATCTGGCGTCAAAGCTGTGGCATCCCCACATCATCAGTGTCCACGACCGCGGTGAGTGCAACGGCCAGTTGTGGATCTCCATGGACTACGTTGACGGCACCGATGCCGCTCACATGCTGCGCGACCACTATCCAGCCGGGATGCCCGCAACCGATGCGATCCGGATTGTCAACGCTGTGGCCGAGGCGCTTGACTATGCGCATGCCAGGGGCCTCTTACATCGGGATGTGAAACCGGCCAACATTCTGCTGGCGGAACTTGAAGATGGTGAACGACGAATCCTGTTGAGTGACTTCGGTGTTGCTCGCGATGTCGAGGATGTCAGCGGCCTTACCGCAACCAACATGACCGTCGGAACGGTGGCCTATGCCGCTCCTGAACAGCTGATGGGCTTACCAATCGACGGCCGGGCAGACCAATACTCGCTGGCCGCGACCGGCTATCACCTGTTGACCGGGTCGACGCTGTTTCCAAGTTCCAATCCGGCTGTCGTCATCAGCAGGCATCTCAATGCGCCACCCCCGACCCTTGCCGAGAGTCGCCCATATCTTGCGCCCCTCGATGCGGTCTTCGCCAAGGCATTGGCGAAAGATCCCAACGAACGGTTCCTCCGCTGTGTGGACTTTGCTCACGCACTCGCGGAGTCAAACATGGAACCCGCCAGTTCAGACCTGGGTAACCTGAGGACCCAGTCACCGGTCATACCACCGGTGTCGATCCCCCAGGGACCCATTGATCGAAATGCTCCGACCAATGGAGCGCCGGAGTCACAACTTCCGCATGGCAACGAGGTACGAATCCAACGGTCACGATTAGTGGTTGCAGCGGTCGTAGTATTTGTTGCGATATGCGTTGGCGGATTCTTCGCAGTTAAGGCCATCACTAAACCAGCTCGACCTGCACCGTTCTCCCTGATCGGCACACTGCAGCTGACCAGCGACAGCATCAAAACAACTGGCCTGCCCGGCGGATACAGCTGCGCCGGTGACCGCAGTGACAATGACATCGGACCAGGTGCGACGGTCACCGTGGCCGATGACAGGGGAAAGCTGATCGCGAAGGGTGGGATCGAAAGCAGCTACGCACAGCAGGGATCGTGTCTGTTTCTATTCAGGGTCAATGAGGTTCCCGGCGGGCAGAAGTATTACCGAGTGCAGGTCGCCCAACGTGGCGAAACCACGTATACCGAGGCCGAAGCCAAAGCCGGAATCAAACTGTCCCTCGTCAGCAGTGCCCCTGCCCCAACCGGCACTCCCCCACCCCGCATTCCCACACCGGCGACCGAGACACCGGAAGACCCCGAGTCGGCCAGCTTGGCCCAGCTGCGGCGGATCGCTAACCAAGACCACCCGTACGTGACCGACTGGCTTGCCGACCGCTGGGTACCCCAAATCAGTTCCAAGCGGGTAGGAATCGTCGCCGAAGGCACCGTCTGGAACAACGCAAAAATACTGAGTGAACACCTGCAGCTCCGGGCGCAATTTCCAGAAGCCAGACTGCTCTGGTCGGCGGACTGGTCAACGTTCGACGCACCCGACTTCTGGGTCACCATAGCTGGCGACACATTCCCGGATGCAGCAGGTGCGCTGACTTGGTGCAGTCGTAAAAATCTTGATCGAGACCACTGTTACGCCAAGCTGGTCAGCACAACGCACCCGGTCCACGGCAGCACTGCCTTCAACTAGTCACCCCGATGAGCTGGCACCGAACCGGTCAATACCAACACCAGCACGGACCGCGCCGGTGCACAGGATCTGCCCGGGCGGTCGAGGGTAGTAGCCGGACCAGATACGATCTTCGGCTTCCCCAGGGCAGTGTTCTCCGCGGTTGCGGTCCGTCGGAGGTGCTGTTGGCCTGCGGCCGGGGAGTGGGGTGGCAGACGGACCATCCAAGAGCCATTCACGCGACGGAGCAGACCGTCGATGCGGGCGTGAGTCAATTGGCCGCCAATTCGGGCACAACGGCCTAGCCCTGAAGGCCAAAGTCCTCTGCCGGTCGGCGGGACACACGAGCAATGTGCGCGGCAAGGCGGCGGAACCGCACCTTTTCGAGTATCACGCCGGTGGTCCGGTTACCTGCCTGCACGAGTTCTAGAGGACTGGGCATGGAGACACCGATGAAAATCACAGCGAAACTTGCAAGAGCCATTCATCGCCACACACGCTCCCCAATCAGAAGGCTGGGTCTGTTAGCCGCTGGCATTTGGCTAACCGGTGCCGCACTGCTGCTCACTACGCTGGGCTTTGGACTGGTAGCGGCACCGCAAATTCGCGCCGACACCCTTCAACAATGGGAAGGATCGGTATGTCAACCAGGAACCCTTGTCGCTCGCCATGCTTTCGATGCCCCGCACGCCACAGGCGCTGCCTGGTGCTGGGCTAGGACAAACGGAGTCTCAGTCTTCGAGGCCAGATTCCCCACACTAGCGGCGGCAGAATACGACGTTGACCATTTGTACTCGTACTACGGCGGACGCGGCGGAAGCTTCATCAACGTAGAGATGAGCGACCACACCGTCGTCGTGTTCTACGCCCCCGGAGATTCGGGTACAGCGCTGCGTCCATTGCGTGATTACGGATTTGTGGTGTTCCTATATGGACCAGGCGGAATACCCGTACCTGGACCAAGCGGAGTACCCGCACCTCTGGGCTGACTTACATCAACACCGGAAGAGTGGGTGTGACCGTGAAGAACATCGTGTCCGCCGTCCTGCTCGGCGTGGCATTGCCCGCGACGGCATTTCTTGCCCCGGAGGCTCACGCTTATCCGCTTCCCGACGAATGGATAACGGCGGTATGTGTACCGGGAACGTTCACCGGGATGGACCCAAACCCGGGACCAGGAGACAGACCAATGTCTCATGCGCTCACTGACGGGGGCTGTAAAGCAAAAGAGGGCACCGAAATCTTGGTACTAATCGGCACCTACTCGTCGAAAGGGGCCGCGATGGATGACTTAAAGCACGTATACAGCGGCATAGGTTATCCGAAGAATACGTGGAAACCGGGGACCTATGCCGGGGCCAGTTCCCAAAACAAAACCGAAGTAGTCGTGTTCGCGGCCCTGTTGTCAACCACGGCACTGAATCCGCTTAAGGCCTACAACTTCAATATCGACCCGCTGCCCTCACAGGTCTAGGAACGAAGGTTTGACACGAAAACTCGTTTCAGCGGTCCTGATCGCGTGACCGCGGTATCGGCCTGGAGCCCGTATGTGGACTTTATAGCCCAAGCCTCACGCCCGAGGGCCCCGCTGAGGGGCCAGCACCATCGGCGTGGATGGCGATGCTGGGGCCGAGTACAAGCAGGTCACGGTTCTGCTGATCCAGCTTCTGGGTTCAAACGGGAGACCCCATTTGGCGAGGAAATCTTCGTACTCCGCTACTTCGCTACAGCTATTCAATAGGTCTACGCCCCTTTGCTCCCAAGGCTTTCCTCAGCTTCTTGTGCATCTGCCGTTCCCAGTAGTCCACGATCCCATCAAGGTCGTGATGCCTCCGGGTGTGGACCCGCAAAGAGTTGTAGGTGAGCTTGTCTCTTGGGTCGCGGCCGTGGTTGAGCGGCTCAAGAAAGCCCAAGACGTCTACCAAGTTGATCCGATGTGACCTGCCACGGCCCAGACTGACCGGGACACCAACCCAGTCCAGCAGCTTGTTGACCAGAATGCGCACAGTCTCATCACGACAGACCCGGCAGCGTGGCTCCCGGGGGTTCACGTCCACCCGGTCAGCCTGGGGCTTGGTTCTCGTGTGCCGGAGGGTAATTACCGACGGGGTTGTTGTTCTAATTCCAGTCCTTCCGACCCCTAAGGGGGTGTCGGACTGGATGGACTCTGCCAGAGCTGGACTACGGGCTGGAATTGGGTTGGACGATTGGGCATCGCGGATCTGTTCCGTCACGGGCGCTGCTCTCCGGCGACAAAGCGAGACCGGCGGGCCGTCCCGATATTCTTGATCAACCCCTGTTCGGCCAGGACCTTCAAGGCTTGGTAGACCGAAGATTTGCCGACTTCCAGCGGGGCAGCAAGGCCGATCACCTGGGATGGGGTGAACCCCTCCGGAGGTGCTGAATTCCAGATGATGTCCAGAACGGTGCACTGAGACTTCGCCCGGAGCATCTGAAGTCCAGTGCTGGCATTGGAAATAACGAGCGTCGATCGGCACAGCGGGAAGGTGTCTGGCATCAGTTCCGGCGACACTGTGTGGGGGACCAAGGCGAAGTGATGATCACATCCCGCAGGGACATCTTTGTGCTTCTCGCAGTGGACGGTTGCCTGAAGCCCGCCGCCTTCCATCCGCAGATCAGACCAGACAGCACCGTCCCAGGCGTTAGACCCCCGGCCCGCTGTGCCCGTACGCGAGGAATGGTGGACACCAAAGACGGTGCAACCGGCGGCGGCCCGGATACTATCTGCGGCATCGATGGCCAATCCTTGCTGCGTCGCCGAATTCTCATCTAAGCCAACGGTGCATCGCGCACGGGTGTCCAGAACTAAGAGATCGGCGCACCGTTCAGTTACCACCTCGACGGCTTGCGCCACCTGGTCTTCGTCGCCGAGCTGCAGCGGCATATCTACGAAGAAGAGCTGTTCTTCCACCAGTGCCACATCGACACCCCAGACCTCGCACCAAGCCAACACGCGCTTTACAAGACCGCTCGCCCCCTCCGCAGCGACGTAGATCACGGTCCCCGCCCTCGGGACGGCGAAGTCCCCAAACGACTTACCGGCCGCCAGAGCACAACTCATCGCAATCGCAGCGAACGACTTATAGCAACCGGGCGGGCCAGCTAGCTGCGCAAGGGTATTCCGGTACAACAGCCCTTCGATAAGCGGCTGCACAGGCGGTAGATTCTGCAGGTCCGGAAGCCGCAACAATCTGTCTCTCAGATGCCGAGGGCCCTGCTGCTGGCCGGTCATGCCCGCACCAACGTCCACGTGCGCCCTCGAACCGGGGAATGCTGGTGGTGGCCAAGCTCCGATCTGGCGCGGCGGTGGTTGAAGGTGGCGACCCTGGCTTCGGCCCACCGGTAGGCGCTGCCGACCTCGTGAGGGGCGAGGTCGCGAGGTACACCAATTACCTGGCACCAGTGCTTGAGTGCGGATTCGAGAATAACCAGCGCCTGGTCGAGGCCACGGCGTGTGATGCAACCGAGCCGATGTGCCGCCGCCAGCCGCACACACCGGCTCATCGCCCACTGGTGTCTGCCTATCTCGGGCCGGTCAGACTCTTGGCACCAGGAGCGCACCATCGCGGTGACGTAAGCGCACGTATGGACACCGAACTTCCAGCTGTCCGGCGAGCTAATCGCATCCCCGCGGACGGGCCGGTCTGAGTCGATCTCCGGTGCCCACTCGTCGAGGAACGCCTCGACCTGATCGATAGTTAGCGGCGCACCGCTACCGCGGACTGCATAGACCTCAGCGGGGTTGGCGGGGTCCTTCCAGTTCGTTGTGCCCGGCACACGCAGGATGCGGGCAAGGTCGAAGACGTTATCGAGGCTCGCCTCGAAGTCGCTGGCCACCCTAGTGGCCAGACGCCCGAAGCGGCGAATGAGTCGGTACGCCCGCTCCGACCGCTCCTCTGTGTCCAACCCGCCGTTCTCGATTGCCCATACGGGCTGAAGACCGTGGCCGGAGTGAATCTCGACGGACGGAAAGCTGCCGAGAAAGCCTGAGAAGACGCTGACAAACTCGATGGCCTTGTCCAGGTCCGGGAACG
>NZ_LZIZ01000102.1:0-1187 GCF_001666915.1 Mycobacterium sp. E3339
GATCGCGGTGTCGCTGCTCAGCCTGGTCCTGCTGACCATCGCGCTCGCGACCCCCACCCACGACATGCGCATCCCGCGCAACCGGGCCGTCATCGTGCTGGTCATCGACATGTCGCAGTCCATGCGGGCGACCGACGTGCCGCCCAACCGGCTCAAGGCCGCCGAGGAGGCGGCCACCCAGTTCGCCACCCAGCTGACGCCGGGCATCAACCTGGGGCTGGTCGGCTTCGCGGGCACGCCGTACCTGCTGGTCGCCCCGACGACCAACCGCCAGGCGGTCAAGGCCGCGATCGACAGCCTCAAGCCGGCCCCCAAGACCGCGACGGGCGAGGGCCTGTTCACCGCGCTGCAGGCCATCGCGACGGTCGGCTCGGTGATGGGCGGCGGCGACGGGCCGCCGCCGGCGCGCATTGTGCTGGAGTCGGACGGCGCCGAGAATGTGCCGCTGGATCCCAACGCCCCGCAGGGGGCGTTCACCGCGGCCCGGGCCGCCAAGGCCGAGGGCGTGCAGATCTCGACGATTTCGTTCGGCACGCCGTACGGCACCGTCGAGTACGAGGGCGCCACCATCCCGGTTCCCGTCGACGATCAGACGCTGAAGAAGATCTGCGAGATCACCGACGGCCAGTCGTTCCACGCCGACAGCCTGGAGTCGCTGAAGGACGTCTACGCGACTCTGCAGCGCCAGATCGGCTACGAAACCGTCAAGGGCGACGCCAGCCTGGCCTGGATGCTGCTGGGGGCCGTCGCGATGGCCGGCGCCGTCCTGGCCGGCCTGTTCCTGAACCGCCGGCTGCCCTCCTGAGCGATCAGACCGGCAGTCGCCGGTTGATCAGCAGCGCCAGCGCCGTCGCGATCAGGGCGGTGAGCACGCCCAGGCGCAACCACCCGGCACTGCCGGGACCCGGCACGGTGCGGTAGCCGATGTCCTTCTCGATGGCGTTGTAGCTCTTGGACAGCTCGTCGACGGTGCCGGCGGTGTAGGACTGCCCGCCGGAGAGCTTGGCGATCATCTTCATCTGGTCCGTCGAGACCGGCACCGCGACCCGCTGCCCGTCCATCTCGATCTCGCCGGTCTTGGTGCCGAACGAGATCGTCGAGATGGGCACCCCCTCGTCGCGGGCCAGCCGCGCCGCGGTGTAGGCCCCGTCGTGCGGGTCGCTGGGGTTGGACGGCTTGTTCTCCTT
>NZ_LZIZ01000103.1:0-21997 GCF_001666915.1 Mycobacterium sp. E3339
GTTCGGCGCCTTGAGCACCGCGGTGTTCGAGGTTGAGCAGCGCGGTGATGGCCTGGTCCACGATGTCGCGGCTGCAGACGGTCCCTCAGGAATTCGTCGCGCTCGTTCATGGGCTCCTCGCGTGCCGGGTGATCGATCGGCGCTGGTGGGGTTCGTCCGGGGCCAGTGATAAGCGCCACGGCCCAACCGCCGTCGCGGAAGGCGGACCAGTACGGGTCCAGTATCTCCTCACGGGGCGCGCACCGATACCGTGCAAACTTAGCAGCGCTTGACGCGGCGCGGCCGCGGCGGCCGGGGCCACCCGCTGAGCACCGTCATGCGGGCCGACGGCAGCGCGGCGGCGATCCGAGGTGGCTCTGGCAGCAAACTCCCAACGCGGTTTCCGTTCACGCGCCGCGCCGGCGCGGGCGGCGGGGCTGTGACGAGAATTGCACCCCCAAAACGGCACGTCGGCACGGTTGCCGGCCGTCGGCCGCCGCGGAATTTACGGGGCTGCCAGCTGGCGGTTAGACTTGGCGAAGTTGGCATGTCAGGCGGGTATTGTCATATCGTTTTACGACTTGTCGAGACCGGTTTCCAGGCCACCGTTCAGCGCTGCACGGACGCATCCCTAACAGGATCATCGCCACCTGGGGGACAGCCTATCGAGACAAGACCGAGGGATCACAGCCCGCAACCTTCGGGTACGACCTCCTCGGGAGCAGCTGTTAACGGCCGCTGACAAACGTTCAGTTGAAGGGTCAGGTGCATATGACGCCCAAGCGCGTCGGGTTATACAACCCCGCGTTCGAGCACGATTCGTGCGGGGTAGCCATGGTCGTCGATATGCACGGCCGTCGCAGCCGCGACATCGTGGACCAGGCCATCACCGCGCTGCTCAACCTCGAACACCGCGGTGCTCAAGGCGCCGAACCGCGCAGCGGTGACGGCGCCGGCATCCTGATCCAGGTCCCGGACGCCTTCCTGCGCGAAGTCGTCGATTTCGAGTTGCCGCCCCCGGGCAGCTATGCCACGGGAATCGCCTTCTTGCCGCAGTCGTCCAAGGACGCCGCGGCCGCCTGCGACGCGGTCGAGAAGATCGCCGAAGCCGAGGGTCTGACGGTGCTCGGCTGGCGCAACGTGCCCATCGACGACTCGTCGCTTGGCGCGCTGTCTCGCGACGCGATGCCGACGTTCCGGCAGGTCTTCATGGCCGGCGCATCGGACATGACGCTGGAGCGCCGCTGTTATCTGGTCCGCAAGCGCGCCGAGCACGAACTCGGCACCAAGGGTCCCGGGCAGGACGGGCCCGGCCGCGAAACCGTCTATTTCCCAAGTTTTTCCGGCCAGACCCTGGTCTACAAGGGCATGCTGACCACGCCGCAGCTCAAGGCGTTTTACCTTGACCTGCAAGACGATCGGATGACCAGCGCGCTGGGCATCGTCCATTCGCGGTTCTCCACCAACACCTTCCCGTCGTGGCCGCTGGCCCATCCGTTCCGTCGGGTGGCTCACAACGGCGAGATCAACACCGTCACCGGCAACGAGAACTGGATGCGGGCCCGTGAGGCGTTGATGAAGACCGACATCTTCGGCACGGAAGCCGATGTCGAGAAGTTGTTCCCCATCTGTACCCCGGGCGCCTCCGACACGGCGCGCTTCGACGAGGCGCTCGAGCTGCTGCACCTGGGTGGCCGCAGCCTGGCCCACGCGGTGCTGATGATGATCCCGGAGGCCTGGGAGCGCAACGAGTCGATGGACCCCGCGCGGCGGGCGTTCTACGAGTTCCACGCGTCCCTGATGGAGCCCTGGGACGGGCCCGCGTCGATCACGTTCACCGACGGCACCATCGTGGGTGCGGTGCTTGACCGAAATGGCTTGCGCCCCTCCCGGATCTGGGTCACCGAGGACGGCCTGGTGGTGATGGCCTCCGAGGCCGGTGTGCTGGACCTGGACCCGGCCAAGGTGGTCCGTCGGATGCGGTTGCAGCCGGGCCGGATGTTCCTGGTGGACACCACCCAGGGGCGCATCGTCTCCGACGAGGAGATCAAGGCCGAACTCGCGGCCGAGCATCCGTACCAGGAGTGGCTCGACCGCAACCTGGTTCCCCTGGAGAAGCTGCCGCAGGGCGACTACGTGCGGATGCCCCACGATCGACTCGTCAAGCGCCAGCTGACATTCGGCTACACCTACGAGGAGCTCAACCTGCTGGTGTCGCCCATGGTGCGTACCGGTGCCGAGCCGCTCGGCTCGATGGGCACCGACACCCCGGTCGCGGTGCTCTCGCAGCGGCCGCGGATGCTCTACGACTACTTCCAGCAGCTCTTCGCCCAGGTGACCAACCCCCCGCTGGACGCCATCCGCGAGGAGGTGGTGACCAGTTTGCAGGGCACCACCGGCGGGGAGCGCGACCTGCTCACGCCGACCGAGCAGTCCTGTCACCAGATCGCTTTGCAGCAGCCGATTCTGCGCAACCACGAGCTGGCCAAGCTGGTCAACCTCAACCCCGACGACGAGGTCAACGGGCGCCCGCATGGCATGCGGTCCAAGGTGATTCGCTGCCTGTACCCGGTCGCCGAGGGCGGCGCAGGCCTGGCCGCGGCGCTCGACGACGTGCGTGCGCAGGCGTCGGCGGCGATCGAGGACGGTGCGCGGGTCATCATCCTGTCGGACCGCCACTCCGACGAGCGGATGGCACCCATCCCGTCGCTGCTCGCGGTCGCCGGAGTGCACCACCACTTGGTGCGCGACCGGACGCGCACGCACGTGGGCCTGGTCGTCGAGACTGGTGACGCCCGCGAGGTGCACCACATGGCGATGCTGATCGGGTGCGGGGCGGCGGCGATCAACCCCTACCTGGCGTTCGAGTCGATCGAGGACATGCTCGACCGCGGCGCGATCGACGGTATCGACCGCGAAAAGGCGCTGAATAACTACGTGAAGGCCGCCGGCAAGGGCGTGCTCAAAGTGATGTCCAAGATGGGCATTTCGACCCTGGCCTCCTACACCGGCGCGCAGCTGTTCCAGGCGGTCGGCGTGTCAGAGGACGTGCTCGACGAGTACTTCACCGGGTTGAGCTGCCCGATCGGCGGGATCACCCTGGAGGACATTGCCGCCGACGTCGCCGCCCGCCACCGGCTGGCCTACCTGGACCGCCGCGACGAGCGGGCGCACCGCGAGCTCGAGGTGGGCGGCGAATACCAGTGGCGCCGGGAGGGTGAGTACCACCTGTTCAACCCGGAGACGGTATTCAAGCTGCAGCACTCGACCCGCACCGGCCAATACAAGATCTTCAAGGACTACACCCGCCTGGTCGATGACCAGAGCGAGCGGATGGCCTCACTGCGCGGCTTGCTCAAGTTCCGCGGCGGGGTGCGGCCGCCCGTTCCGCTGGAAGAGGTCGAACCCGCCAGCGAGATCGTCAAGCGCTTCTCCACCGGGGCCATGAGCTACGGCTCGATCTCGGCCGAGGCGCACGAGACGCTGGCCATCGCGATGAACCGGCTGGGTGGACGATCCAACAGCGGTGAGGGCGGCGAGGACGTCAAGCGTTTCGAGCGCGATCCCGATGGGGATTGGCGCCGCAGCGCGATCAAGCAGGTGGCCTCCGCGCGCTTCGGTGTCACGTCGCATTACCTGACGAACTGCACCGACATCCAGATCAAGATGGCGCAGGGCGCCAAACCCGGTGAGGGCGGCCAGCTTCCCGGGCACAAGGTGTACCCGTGGGTCGCCGAGGTTCGGCATTCCACGCCGGGAGTCGGCCTGATTTCGCCGCCGCCGCACCACGACATCTACTCCATCGAGGATCTCGCGCAGCTGATCCACGACCTCAAGAACGCCAACCCCGCCGCGCGCGTGCACGTCAAGCTGGTCTCCGAGAACGGAGTGGGCACGGTCGCGGCCGGCGTCTCCAAGGCGCACGCGGACGTGGTGCTGATCTCCGGCCACGACGGCGGCACGGGCGCGACCCCGCTGACGTCGATGAAGCACGCCGGCGCGCCGTGGGAGCTGGGCCTGGCCGAGACGCAACAGACGTTGCTGCTCAACGGTTTACGCGACCGGATCGTGGTCCAGGTGGACGGCCAGCTCAAGACGGGTCGCGACGTGATGATCGCCGCACTGCTCGGCGCCGAGGAATTCGGTTTCGCCACCGCGCCGCTGGTGGTCGCGGGCTGCATCATGATGCGGGTGTGTCACCTCGACACCTGCCCGGTCGGCGTCGCCACCCAGAACCCGGTGCTGCGGGAGCGGTTCACCGGCAAGCCCGAGTTCATCGAGAACTTCTTCATGTTCATCGCGGAAGAGGTTCGGGAATACATGGCGCAGTTGGGTTTCCGTACCGTCAACGAGGCCGTCGGCCAGGTCGGGGCGCTGGACACCACGCTGGCCCGCGCGCACTGGAAGGCGCACAAGCTGGATCTCGCGCCGGTGCTGCACGAGCCCGAGTCGGCGTTCATGAACCAGGATCTCTACTGCAGCTCCCGTCAGGACCACGGCCTGGACAAGGCGCTCGATCAGCAGTTGATCGTGATGAGCCGGGAGGCGCTCGATTCCGGCAAGCCGGTGCGCTTCTCGACCACCATCAGCAACGTGAACCGCACGGTGGGCACCATGCTCGGCCACGAGGTGACCAAAGCCTACGGCGGGCAGGGGCTTCCGGACGGGACCATCGATATCACCTTCGACGGCTCCGCGGGCAACAGCTTCGGGGCGTTCGTGCCGAAGGGAATCACCCTGCGGGTTTACGGCGACGCCAACGACTACGTCGGCAAGGGCCTCTCGGGCGGGCGGATCGTGGTGCGGCCGTCGGACAACGCCCCGCAGGACTACGTGGCCGAGGACAACATTATCGGCGGCAACGTGATTCTGTTCGGCGCGACCAGCGGCGAGGCCTTCCTGCGCGGAGTGGTCGGTGAACGGTTCGCGGTTCGTAACTCCGGCGCCCACGCGGTGGTCGAGGGTGTCGGTGACCATGGATGCGAATACATGACGGGTGGTCGCGTTGTGATTCTGGGCCGAACCGGCCGCAACTTCGCCGCGGGGATGTCAGGGGGTGTGGCCTACGTGTACGACCCGGACGAGCAATTGCCGGACAACCTCAACATCGAGATGGTCGATGTGGAGACGCTGGACTCCGACGACGCCGAGTTCCTGCACGGCATCATCCAGGCGCACGTGGACGCCACGGATTCCGCGGTAGGCCAGCGGATCCTGGCCGACTGGCGCGGACAACAGCGCCACTTCGTCAAGGTGATGCCGCGCGACTACAAGAAGGTGCTGCAGGCGATCGCCGAAGCCGAGCGCGATGGCGTCGACGTGGACAAGGCGATCATGGCGGCCGCGCATGGCTGATCCGAGCGGCTTCCTGAAGTACACCCACCGGGAACTGCCGAAGCGTCGGCCTGTCCCGCTGCGGTTGAAGGACTGGCACGAGGTCTACGAGGACTTCGACGAGGGCACCCTGCGCGAGCAGGCGACCCGGTGCATGGATTGCGGTATTCCGTTCTGCCACAACGGGTGTCCGTTGGGCAACCTGATCCCGGAGTGGAACGACCTGGTGCGCCGGGGCCGTTGGCGCGACGCGATCGAGCGGTTGCACGCCACCAACAACTTTCCGGACTTCACCGGCCGGCTGTGTCCGGCGCCGTGTGAACCGGCCTGTGTGCTTGGCATCAACCAGGATCCGGTGACGATCAAGCAGATCGAGCTGGAGATCATCGACCGTGCCTTCGAGGAAGGCTTCGTGGTGCCGCTGCCCCCGGACAAGCTGACTCAGAAGAAGGTAGCGGTGGTCGGTTCCGGTCCGGCCGGTTTGGCCGCCGCGCAGCAGCTGACCCGCGCCGGCCACACGGTCACCGTCTTCGAGCGGTCGGATCGCATCGGCGGGCTGCTGCGCTACGGCATCCCGGAATTCAAGATGGAAAAGCGCGTCCTCGACCGGCGCCTGGACCAGATGCGGGCCGAGGGAACCGAATTCCGCGCGGGCGTCAACGTCGGGATCGACATCACCGCCGAACAACTGCGGGCCGATTTCGACGCGGTGGTGCTCGCCGGCGGCGCGACCGCCTGGCGGGACCTGCCCGTGCCCGGGCGGGACCTGGACGGCATCCACCAGGCGATGGAATACCTGCCGTGGGGGAACCGGGTGCAGGAGGGCGACGACGTCCTGGGGCCCGACGGGGAGCCGCCGATCACCGCCAAGGGCAAGAAGGTCGTCATCATCGGCGGCGGCGACACCGGGGCGGACTGCCTCGGCACCGCGCACCGGCAGGGCGCCGCCGTCGTGCACCAATTCGAGATCATGCCCCGACCGCCGGAGTCGCGCGCCGAATCGACCCCGTGGCCGACCTATCCGCTGATGTACCGGGTGTCCTCGGCGCACGAGGAGGGCGGCGAGCGGGTGTTCTCGGTGAACACCGAGCAGTTCGTCGGCGCGGACGGCCGTGTGACGGCGCTCAAGGCGCACGAGGTCACCATGCAGGACGGCAAGTTCGTCAAGGTGGAGGGCTCGGACTTCGAACTCGAGGCCGACCTGGTGCTGCTGGCCATGGGATTCGTCGGGCCGGAAAAGGAAGGCCTGCTCAACGACCTCGAGGTCAAATTCACCGAGCGTGGCAACGTCGCGCGGGGTGCCGACTTCGACACGTCGGTCCCGGGTGTGTTCGTCGCCGGGGACATGGGTCGGGGTCAGTCGCTGATCGTCTGGGCGATAGCTGAGGGCCGGGCGGCGGCCGCGGCCGTTGACCGCTACCTGATGGGGGCGACCGCGCTCCCGGCGCCGGTCAAGCCGACCGCCGTTCCCCTGCAGTAGTCACAGTAGTCACACCAGAAACACAAGCACCAAACTTCGGCGAGTCTGCCCTCGTTTGCCAGCCGCCGGGTGTCTAATAGCCCTTTGTGGGCTCCGTCACACGGGCGAAAGATCGGGGTCCCGGCTGAACGGAACGATCGCAGGAGTGATCACTGTGCACATCAATCCCGTACCTCGATCACGGATGGGGCGAATCGCCTGGTCCTGGTTTCGCCACCCGGTAAAAAGCCGAGAGTTCCCCGCCAAACACGAGCGCCTGGTCACCGCCGACGATTTGCTGATTTTCGGCGCGTAACCACCCTTCCCACACGCGTTCCCGCGCGGCGCGGGAGTTTGCTCACCGCCGCAATGCGCGAAAACGGGGCCCCTAGTGGTCCAGCAACCCCGAATCGCGGATGGTTTCGGCCAAGGGTTCCAAGACGGCCGGGTCGTGCGGCGGGTTGATGTACACAATGCCCAGGTCGAGCCCCTCGGCGGCCAGTCCGGCCGCCTCCTCGACGACCTGCTGGTAGTTGCGCTCCGCGTCCAGGCGCAGGTGGGCCGACAGCATGATCTCCTTCGGGTCGCGCCCGATCTTTTCGCACTCCGCGGCCAGCACGTCACGCTTGCGCGCGAACAACTCGGGGGGACCGCCGACGAAGTTCCAGTGCTGCGCGTAGCGCGCGGTGATCGGCAGCGTTCGCTTCTCCCCGCTGCCGCCGATGCAGATCGGCGGGTGCGGGCGTTGCACACCCTTGGGCTCGTTGCGGGCGCCCTTGAGCTGGTAGTACTTGCCGTCGAAATCGGTGGTCTCCTGGCTGAGCAGGCTCACCAGCACCTCGCACGCCTCCTCGAACCGATCGAAGCGCTCCCTGATGCTGCCCAGCTCGATGCCGTAGGCGCCGGACTCCTCTTCATTCCAGCCGGCGCCGATGCCCAGCTCCAGTCGTCCGTTCGAGATGATGTCGAGGGCGGCTGCCATGTTGGCCAGCAGCGCGGGGTGGCGGTAGTGAATGCCGGTGACCAGGGTGCCCAGCCGCAGCCGCGTGGTCGCCTGCGCCAGGGCGGTGAGCGTGGTCCAGCCCTCCAGACAGGGCCCGCTGCTGTCGGAGAAGATGGGGTAGAAGTGGTCGAAGGTCCACCCGGACTCGTACACGTCGATACCGTCGGCCGCCTGCCAGACGGCCAGCATGTCGGCCCAGGTGGTGTTCTGAGGTGAGGTCTTGAACGCGAATCGCATGAAACCGACGTTAGCCGATCTTTATGAAGCGCAACTAAACTCAGCGGCGCGATGAGCTACTCCCTCGGACTCGATACCAAGGTCACGCTGCTGGCGGCCGGGCTGATCTTTCTGCTCGCGCTGGTGCTCGGCGTGTGGAAATACCGACAGATCATGGTCGCACCGGACCATCGCGCCCATCCCTACGTCGACATCGCGCACCGGGCGGCGCTGCTCTACTCGTTTGCGACGCTGTTGCTGGCGGTCTTCGTCGAGCTCAGCGCCTGGCCGACGTGGGCCAACCTCACCGCGGCCGGCGTGGTCGTCTTCTTTTTCGTCGGCGCCATCCTCAGCTACATCGCGCACGGGGCGCGCCGGGACACCGTCAACCAGTTCGCGGACCCCGCCCCCGGCACCGGCCTCATGATGGCGCTGCTCATCGCAGGCGAGATCGGGGGCTTCAGCGTGCTGCTCGCCGGCTTCATCGTCGGGCAGCTGACCTGACGGGGGCGGGCACACTGGAGTCATGGACCCGGTAACCGCCCTGCGGCAGATCGCCTATTACAAGGACCGGAGCCGCCACGACCCGCGACGCGTGATGGCGTATCGCAACGCCGCCGACATCATCGAGGGTCTCGACGACGCCGCGCGCGAGCGGCACGGCCAGGCCAACAGCTGGCAGTCGCTGCCGGGCATCGGACCCAAGACCGCGAAAGTCATCGACCAGGCCTGGTCCGGTCGCGAGCCCGACTTGCTGGTCGAATTGCGTTCCGGCGCCGAGGATCTCGGCGGGGGTGAGATCCGCGCGGCGTTGCGCGGCGACCTGCACCTGCATTCCAACTGGTCCGACGGGTCGGCGCCGATCGACGAGATGATGGCGGCCGCATCCGCGCTGGGGCACGAGTACTGCGCGTTGACCGACCACTCGCCGCGCCTGACCATCGCCAACGGGCTGTCGCCGGAGCGGTTGCGCGCGCAGCTCGACGTGATCGACAAGCTGCGCGACCAGTTCGCGCCGATGCGCATCCTCACCGGTATCGAGGTCGACATTCTCGAGGACGGCAGCCTCGACCAGGAGCCGGAGTTGCTCGAGCGCCTCGACGTCGTGGTGGCCAGCGTGCATTCCAAGCTGTCGATGGACGCCGCGGCGATGACGCGGCGCATGGTGCGCGCCGTCTCCAATCCGCATGCCGACGTCCTGGGCCACTGCACCGGGCGACTGGTCTCCGGGAACCGGGGCATCCGACCGCAGTCGAAGTTCGATGCCGAAGCGGTGTTCACCGCCTGCCGCGACCACGGCACCGCGGTCGAGATCAACTCGCGGCCGGAGCGCCGCGATCCGCCAACCCGGCTGCTCAAGCAGGCCATGGACATCGGCTGCGTCTTCAGCATCGACACCGACGCCCACGCGCCCGGCCAGCTGGACTTCCTCGGTTACGGCGCCCAGCGCGCGCTGGACGTGGGCCTGCCCGTCGACCGGATCGTCAACACCTGGCCGGCCGAGCGGCTGCTGGACTGGACCGCTTCGAATTAGTCCGGCACTAGTCCGGCAGGTGCGGCATCTCCAAGCCCGCGTCCCGCCCGACGAGCACCGCCGGCGTGAGCGCGGACTTGCCGTAGCGGTCCCGCACCCGGTCGATCGCCGCGTCGATCGCGAGCCGGTTCTCTTCGTCGTCGAAGGGCAACGCCAGTTGCTGGGCGCCGCTGCGGTCGATTCCCGACACCGCGAAGCCGACCAGCGTCAGCCCGCGCTCGGCGATGAGCGGCGCGGCCGACGCGACCAGCTGACGCGCGGCCGCCAGGATGGGCTGCGTCGAGGACGTCGCCAACGGCAGTGTCCGCGACCGCGTCGCCCGGCCGAAGTCGTCGAACCGCAGGCGCAGCACCACCGTGCGCCCGGTACGCCCGGCGGCGCGCATGCGGCCGGTGATGCGGTCGATCAGATTCACCACCACCGCGTCGATCTCCGAAGCCGACATGGTGTTGCCTGCACGGCCGAGCGCACGTTGCGCCCCCACGGACCGGTGACGCACACCGGTGGTCACCCGGCGCCGGTCGATGTTGTGCGACAGGGCAAAAAGCTGCCGGCCCATGGCGCCGCCGAGCAGCGAGGCCAGCGTCGACTCGTTCAGCTCGGCGACGTCGGCGACGGTCATCAGCCCGTGGGCGTGCAGCTTGTCGGCCGTCTTGGCGCCCACGCCCCACAGCCGCCGCACCGGCAACGGGTGCAGGAACGCCAGTTCCTGCTCGGGCGGCACCAGCAGCAGCCCGTCCGGCTTGGCCTCCTGGCTGGCGACCTTGGCCAGGAACTTCGTCCGGGCGATGCCCACGGTGATGGGCAGGCCGGCCCGCTCGCGCACGTCGGCGCGCAACCGTTCGGCGATCTCGACCGGCGTCCCCGACACCCGGCGCAGGCCGCCGACGTCCAGGAACGCCTCGTCCACCGAGAGCGGCTCCACGATCGGGGTGCAGTCGCGAAACACCTCGAAGACCGCGTCACTGGCGCGGCTGTAGGCCCGCATCCGGGGCGGCACCACCGCGGCATGCGGGCACAGCCGGCGGGCCTGCGCGCCACCCATCGCCGTGCGCACCCCGTAGGCCTTTGCCTCGTAGCTGGCGGCGAGCACGACGCCACCGCCGACGATCACCGGGCGGCCCCGCAACGTCGGGTCGTCGCGCTGTTCGACGGACGCGTAGAACGAATCCAGGTCCGCGTGCAGGATGGACGCATCGCACCGCACGAACATATGTTCGCACGCCCTTGTGACGGCTAGCTGGATTCGCCGTAGATGCTGGTCACCCAGATGTGGGTGAGGGTGTCGACCACCCGCTCCTCGTCGACCGCCGGCGTTTCGGCGGACAGGGCGGCCATCATCGTGCGCTCGTTCATCTGGTTCAGGGAGGTGGCCAGGTCGGCGGCCGGGATCGTCTCCGGCGCGGCGCCGCGCGCGCGTTCGGCGGCGATCATGGCCGCGGTCTGGTCGATCCACTTCTGCATGAAGCTCAACCAGACCGCGCGCAGCTCGGGACTGGTCGCCAGCGCTTCGGTTGCGGCGCGGGCGAGCCGGCGGTGCGTGCTGAAAGCCAGGAAGAACGCCTTGATGCCGTTGCGCCACACCCGGCGCGGGTCCGAGGGCAGCCGTTGCACCGCGCCGTCGAACTCGGAGTCGGCGCGCGCGATCACCGGCTCCAGCAGCGAGATCAGCACCGCATCCTTCGACTTGAAATAGAAGTAGAACGTCGGCCGCGACAGGCCTGCGCCCTTGGCCAGGTCATCGACCGAGATGTCGGCGAACGAGCGCTGTTCCAGCAGCCGCTCGGCGGTCGCGAGGATTGCCCGCTCACGGTCGTCGCCGGACGGCCGAATCGCACGGCGACCCCGCAACGCACGGGTCTGGCCGACAGAAGTCACGACCGCCACTTTACACGGCGTCGATAGTTTCAACACCCTGTTGACTCCATCGACACCCCGTTGATACCGTGGCCATCATGACTGAGCACCTTGACGTGATCATCGTGGGCGCCGGCATCTCCGGGATCAGCGCGGCGTGGCACCTGCAGGAGCGCTGCCCGACGAAGAGCTACGCCATCCTCGAACGCCGCGACGACCTGGGCGGCACCTGGGACCTGTTCAAGTACCCGGGCATCCGGTCGGACTCGGACATGTTCACCCTCGGGTTCCGGTTCAAGCCCTGGCGATCGGCGAAATCGATCGCCGACGGCGCCGACATCAAGGCCTACATCAACGAGGCCGCCGTCGAGAACAAGATCGACCAGCACATCCGTTACCGCCAGCGCGTGGTGTCCGCCGACTGGTCCGACGCCGAGAACCGCTGGACGCTGACCGTCGAGTCCGATGGCCAGCAGCGCGAGCTCACCTGCTCGTTCCTGTTCGCCTGCACCGGTTACTACAACTACGACGAGGGGTTCTCGCCCACCTTCCCCGGCGCCGAGGACTTCGAGGGCCGGATCGTCCATCCGCAGCACTGGCCGGAGGACCTCGACTACGCGGGCAAGAAGATCGTCGTCATCGGCTCCGGCGCCACCGCGATCACCCTGATCCCGGCCCTGGTGAACTCCGGCTCCGGCCACGTCACCATGCTGCAGCGCTCTCCGACCTACATCGGCTCGCTGCCCGGGGTCGACCCGTTCGCCGAGCGGGCCAATCGGCTGCTGCCCGACCGGCTGGCACACATCGCGAATCGCTGGAAAGCCATCTCGTTCAGCACCTTCCAGTACCAGCTGTCGCGCAAGGCCCCCGCCTACATGCGCAAGACGTTGATGACCATGGCCAAGCGCCGGCTGCCCGAAGGCTACGACGTCGAGAAGCACTTCGGGCCCCGGTACAACGTGTGGGACCAGCGGCTGTGCTTGGCGCCCGACGGCGATTTCTTCCGGACCATCCGGCACGGCAAGGCCGACGTCGTCACCGACACCATCGACCGGTTCACCAAGACGGGAATCAGGCTGACCTCCGGTGAGGAGCTGCAGGCCGACATCATCATCACCGCAACGGGTCTGAACATGCAGCTGCTCGGCGGTGTCAAGCCCACCCGCAACGGCGAGCCCATCGAGCTGACGTCGCTGATGACCTACAAGGGCCTGATGTTCTCCGGCGTGCCGAATTTCGCGATCACCTTCGGATACACCAATGCGTCGTGGACCCTGAAGGCCGACCTGGTCTCCGAGTTCGTCTGCCGACTGCTGAATTACATGGACGCAAACGGTTTTGACTTCGTAGAGCCGCAGCGTCCCGGCCCCGACGTCGACGAGTTGCCGTTCATGGACTTCAGCCCCGGATATTTTCAGCGGGCGATGGACATGCTGCCCAAGTCGGGGTCGCGTGCGCCGTGGCGGCTCAAGCAGAACTACTTCTTCGACATGCGCACGATCCGGCGTGGCAAGGTTGACGACGAGGGCTTGCAGTTCGCGAAAAAGCGTGCGCCGGTTGCGGTTTAGGGCTTGACGACGACGATGCCGTCGTCATCGCTGTAAGCGATCTCGCCCGGGACGAAGGTCACCCCGCCCAGCGTGACCTCGACGTCGCGCTCGCCGGTGCCCGTCTTGGCGCTCTTGCGCGGATTGGTGCCCAACGCCTTGATGCCGAGGTCGAGATCGCGTAGCGCGGCGGCATCGCGCACCGCCCCGTTGACGATCAGCCCGGCCCAGCCGTTCGAGCGGGCCAGCTCCGCGATGACGTCGCCGACCAGCGCCGAGTGCAGGGAACCGCCGCCGTCGATGACCAGTACGCCGCCCGCACTGGGTTGGGAGAGCACCGATTTCAGCAACGCGTTGTCTTCGAAGCAGCGCACGGTGCTGATGGGTCCGGCGAATTGCGGGCGGCCACCGAACTGGCGGAATTGCACATCGCAGCTGCGAACGTCGGGCCCGATGTCGTCGACGAGGTCGGCGGTCGGCTGAAATGACACGGTCACGTCTGACACCGTAGCGACGGTCAGCGGCGCCGCAGCTGACGGATCAACAGGATCGCCAGGAGGCTGACCGCCAGGGCCACGATCAACGGCATCGGGGACTGGGTGAGGGAGATCGCCGGAGCGTCCGCAGGGACCGGGTTGTTGGCGGCATCGACAGTCGATTTTGCTTGTGCCGCAACATCTTTCGCAGCGGCGGCGAGGTCGCCGTTACTTTCGATGCGCTGCTGCACCGCCAGCGATGGCTCGGGCGCCTTGGCGGGGGGCTCGGCGCTTTTGGCCGGCGCCTTCTTCGCGGGCGCTTTCTTGGCGGGCGCCTTTTTTGCGGGGGCTTTCTTCGCGGGGGCCTTCTTGGCGGGCGCCTTCGCCGCCTTCTTGACCGCCTTGGCCGGGGGCTTCTTCTCCGGCGGCGGGGTCGACGCGTCGTCGGGTTCGCTGCTCGGTTGGTCCTGCGGGTCTGCCATGCGGCCGCTCCTTGAGCTTTCTGTCGTTTGCCCACGCGGGTTCTCCGAACCCATCATGCCAGCACGAGTGTGGGCGGCTCGGCCGCCGGTCACGGTCTGTGCCGCACCGCCCACAGTGCCCCCGCCGCGACGAGCAGCACCGCCACCGCGACGAACGGCCAGACCGGGACATCGCCGCCGGTCGGGGCGCCGCCGGCCGGGGGCCCGGGCGTCCCGGTACCGGGCACCGTCAGCCGGAACGACCAGGATCCGGAGACCACGTGGCCGTCCGCGGACGTCACCCGGTAGTTCACCGTGTAGGTCCCGGCGGGACCCAGCGGCCGCAGGTCGATGCCGACCATCGCGCCCCGCACGGTGGGGTCGCCGGTGGACCACACGTTGCCGTCGGGGCCGACGACGGTCATGGCCGCGAAGGTGGTCTGCAGCTGTTCGTTGAACGTGGCGCTCACCCGCGGCGGACCGGTCGTGAGCACCGCGTTGTCCGCCGGGTCGGTGCCCACCCGCGCGGCGTGCGCCGACGCCACCGGCGCGGTGGCTGTCGCGATCGCCAACAGGGCACCGACGAGCGTGGCGATCGCCAACCGCCTCATGCTCGCCGGCGGATCAGCGCAAGGCAGATTCCCAGCGCGGCAACGATCAGGGCCGCGCCGCCCAACAGCCGGGCGGAGTTGTCCGGAGATTTCGGCGGCGGCGGCGCGGACGGCTGGCCGGCCGGCGGCGCGGACGGATGGTGGCCGTGGGACGGAGCCGTTCCCGCGGCCAGTGTCAGCGTGGGCACCGGGTACTCCGGCTCGCCGCCCCCGGGTTGCGGCGGCTGGTCCCACTTCACGATCGTGCCGTCGGAGTAGGTCTGCGTGGCCGGAAACGTGACGGTCTCCGCGTCGGGCAGCTTCACCGACACCCGGAACAGCGCGAATTGATCGACCCCGATGCCGCCACCCGGGGAGGCCGTCCAGGTCACCGAGTGAACGGCCCCCGACGCCGGGTCTCGGTCGAGCTTGGCCGTCCAGCCCGGCATGCTTTCGGTGCGCGCCGAGGCGACGTCGGGCAGGGCGACGCTGAGGACCGTGGTCAGCGCGCCCGTGTTCGACTCGTTGGGTACCTGAAAGGTGACGATCGCAATGGCGCCGCGCACCGCGTCGTCGCTACTGGCGTGGACGTGCGCCCCCGCGGCGGGGAGGTGCGCCGCGGCGACGAGGTACAGGCCGACGGCGGCGACAACCGCGACGGGCAGGCGGGTCAGCCGCCGCGCGCGGATCGTTGTGCCGGGAAGCCGCATGCGGCGGTCAGCTGAGCCCGAGCCGGGCCATCAGGTCCGCCTCGATGCCGTCGAGCTGTGACGCGATCGCGGCGTGGGCCGCGCGGCGGCGGGCGGCCGGCATGCTCTCCGCGGCGGTGACGGCCGCGGAGAGATCGGTGAGTCGCTCGGTGATGGCCGAAACGAATTGCCGGGTCTCGGCGTCCTTGGGCTTCTTGTCCTGCACCGTCCGCAAAGACTTCTCCGCGCCGGCGATCCGGGCCGACAACTGCGCGCCGTGGCCCGAGAACTGCCCGATCTGGGCCAACGGTATTCCGAGTTGGTCCGCGCGACGCTGGTCGATCAGTGCGCGGGCCGAGACCGCGGCGCGGTAGATGATCGGCGTCAGGATCGGCGCGAGGAGCCGGGACACCGTCAGGGTCCGGCGGATCCGGGTCGGCGAGAAGATCTTGCCTTCCCGCGCCGCTTTGAGTTGGGTCTCCGCGACTTTCAGCGCGTTGCGGTCGCTGTCGCGTTGGGCTTTGATCTGCGCGCGGAGCGCCTTGGCCTCCGCCCGGTGGGCGGCGCGGTACCGGCGATTCTCGTTCTTGGCGGCGAGTTTGGCCTCCAGTTTGGCGCGCGCCCTGATCGCACGGGCTTCGGCGCGACGCGTCGCGCGGCTCTTTCGCTTGCGGAACAGGGCCATACCCGGCCGCCTCCCCGGTCTGTTGAAAACTGTCGCTCTCGCGCGTGCGCGATCCGTCAGCCAACCCTAATCGGAAAGGGCGGAGGGGAGCCCCCCAGGTGGGCCGGGCGCCCGGTGCCCGCTAGGCGTCCAGGTGTTCCGCGCGGCGCAACTCGTTGACCCGCTGCATGACCTCGTGCTGGGCCTCGGGCGACAACTCGGAGGCGCGCAGGGCAATGCGGCGCACGCCGTCGTCGCGCATCGTGGCGAGGATCGACAGCTCCTTGTCGAGCTTCTCGTAGTACTCGTCGTCGGTGAAGTAGGCCGGCTTGATGCGGAAGAAGTTGGCCAGCGCGGCCATGGTGGCCGACGACGGGTTGGTGCGGTTCCCCGAACGCAGCTGCGACAGGTACGGAGCCGACATCGTGATGCCCTCCGCCTTGAGCGCCGCGATCACTTCGGCGGAGGTGTGCTGCCCCCGTCCGGGGGGATACACGGTGTCGAACAGGCGGTTCAGGCGAGCAGCGAACGTCGTGCTCATGGGTTATGACCTCCACTGGGCTGTAGAAGTGAACTATTACCTAGGTGTATTTGCTGATCATGGTAGCGAGGGTTTGTGTCCGTAACTAGGTGCAAACCCCCGCGGATTCGGTCCAGGCGTAGCTGGTGCTTGCCGATACCGCACTTGACGAGCGTCTAACTGATTCGCTGAAGTGTCCACTAAATCAGCGAAACTCACAGGTTATCCGCAGAATTCGCGGCTTGGCCCTAGGTGGCGGGCCGGTGATGCCGAGCGGGGGGAAGTGTAGGGTGGAAGGGTGCTGGGCGGTCGCCCGGCAACCAGGCAGCAATTTATGATCGCTTAACGCCGTATTTGCTGTCAGAGCGGTGCTGCGGCCGGAAAACGCCGCCCTGGGACGCGCGGGAGATGTGAACCGGCGTTCGGTCCGCCGACGCCGAGGCGCCCCGTGCACCCCTCCCGCCGGGGAAGTCGCCGGCGCCTGGGACGTCAACGGCGCGCTCAGTGTCGCCGGCGAACTTTCGACACATCACCGACGTTCGTCGGGTGATCGGAGTCCGGCACACCGGTTTGCCGGGGTCGCTTCGTCGAGTGCTGAGGACTGCCGGCCGGACGAAACGGCGCCGATGTAAACGCCTATGCCGCGAGCAACATCGCGAGTATCGCGGTATCGGGATGGGTGATGGGGTCGACGCCTACGCGACTGACCATCGAGGTGATCGTGCCGTCGGCCTCGGCTTCCACCCACGCCGCCCGATGCTCGAGTCCGAGATAGGGCAATCCGGGAAGCAGGACGCATCCCGACGCCGCCCCACTGCATTCCGGCAACGACGGCGTGGTCTCCGACGGCGGATGCAGCATCAGCAACGCGGGGGGTTGGTGGTCGGCGAAATAGCCCGGCTGTATTGCGGAGTCCCCGAAGACCGTGCCCTCGGCGAGCACCAGGCCGACCGTGCCCGGCTCGGGTTCTTCGGGCAATTCCTCGCGGGCACCGAATACCGTTGTGGTGGAAAGCAATCCGGGCAATGACGCGACCCGGACCGCGACCATGAGCAATTGCGCCCATTCTTTGGTTGAATCCGGCCAACGTCCGGAGATCACGAACCCTTTCAGGGCACCACGAGCATGGAAAGGGGAAACCCCTATCGGGCGGTCAGACCCAGTCTCCATTTCGACCTCCGCGCGACGCCTCCGTCCGATTAACCACGCTGGTAACTCGAATAATCAAGCATGCCCGGGGGTTCGGTGCCGTGCAACCCGACACGGCTAGTGGCGCACATGTTCTCGGAGTGCCCAATTGACGGCCCGACAAACGAAAGGGGCGCCGCGCGAGCCGCGCGACGCCCCCATGCCTCGAGATGGACTCAGCCGAAGATCAGGCCATTGGTCTTCGACGTGGCGGCCGCGTACCGCTTCTGCACGTCGGCCCAATTGACGACGTTCCAGAACGCCTTGACGTAATCCGCCTTGACGTTCTTGTACTGCAGGTAGAAGGCGTGCTCCCACATGTCGACCTGCAGCAAGGGGATGATGCCGAGCGGGACGTTGGCCTGCTGGTCGTACAGCTGGAAGGTGAGCAGCCTGCCGCCGAGCGTGTCATAGCCCAGCACGGCCCAGCCCGAACCCTGCAGGCCATTGGCGGCCGCGCTGAACTGGGCGCGGAATTTGTCGAACGATCCGAACGCGTCATCGATGGCGGCGGCCAGTTCGCCGGTGGGCTTGTCGCCGCCGTCCGGCGACAGGTTCTTCCACCAGATCGAGTGGTTGACGTGGCCGCCGAGGTGGAACGCCAGGTTCTTTTCGTTCAGGAAGATCGCGGCGTGGTCGTCGTTGGCGCGCGCCTCTTCGAGTTTGGCAACCGCGTCGTTCACGCCCTTGACGTAGGTGGCGTGGTGCTTACTGTGGTGGATCTCGTTGATCTGACCCGAGATGTGCGGTTCCAACGCTGCGTAGTCCCAGTCCAAATCGGGCAGGGTGTATTCAGCCACGGCGTTCCTTTCTTCGATTGTCTGCTAACGCTTCGCGGGCCTGCCGCGCGGCGGCCAGCCCTAGACAACCCTGCTCCATGACTGCGCCGACCGCAAGAATGACCGCGATGAGCCGGAGGCCGAATACCCGTTCGGCGCCGATTCAAGACAAGACGATGAGGAGGAGTACCGCGAGTAGTGCGAGGGCGATCAGCCCGGCGCGCAGCGCCGCGATGCTGTAGTTGTGATTCCACGCAGCCGAGCCGGAGTACGACTTCGACTGGCCCGGTGTCCCCGGACCGAACGAATGCGTGGCCATCAATCGCCTTTCACCCGCTCCTCACCTCAGTGAGGTGAGTCACAAACAATTTTGCGAACGCGATCATAGCGCTTCCGGGCGGGCTTGGAAAACGACGCCCTGAGCTGCGGCTCGGCGACGGCCGCGAACGGGTTCGGCCAAGGGGGTTTTCACCCGTTTCGGGGACCGCCGGTCCGACTGCTTAGTAAGACAATCCATTTCGCTCAACGGCCGTCTGGGGCTGTCGATGGCATGACTTCGTTACCACAGCGTTATCCACAGTGAAACCACCGCGAGCCTGCAGGGCTGTAGTAATGCTCCCCTTACCCACTAACCACGTGTGGATAAACCTGTGGAAACTGTGGATAGGCGTGGGAGCCGAAATAATTGCCGACCGGCGACGTTCGGGCCATCGGTGAGCCCGCGCGGCGCGCATCGGCGCGCGGCTAGGCTAGTCCGGTGATCCAGGTGTGCTCCCAATGCGGCACTCGGTGGAACGTGCGCGAGCGGCAACGCGAGTGGTGCCCCCGTTGCCAGGGAGCCCTGATGGCGCCCTTGCCGGATGCGCCGGCGCCCGACCCGCGGTGGAGCCCGCATGGCCCCGCGCCCGCGAGTCGGCCGCCGGCGCCCCGCACGTTCCAGCGCACCCCGCCGCGGCTGCCGCCGGGCTTTCGCTGGATAGCGGTGCGGCCGGGCGCCGCGCCACCGCCGAGGCGCGGGCGACGCCCCCTCGGCCCGACGCCGCGCTACGCGGTGATCCCGCGGTGGGGCCTTGCCGACCATGTCGAACAAACGGCCGCGGCGGCCCAAACGCCCGCGCGGCGAACGCCATCCGTGTCGACGATCCGGACCACGCTGTTCGTGAGCGTGCTCGTCCTCGGCGTCGCCGCCCTGGTGTATGTCGTGCGGTACGTGCTGCTGATCGTCAACCGGAACACCTTGTTGAATTCCTGGGTCGCCGCCGGCGCGGACTGGCTGGGCATCCTGGCCAGCGCGGCCGCGATCGCGGCGGTGCTCGCCTCCGGGGCGATGCTGATCCTTTGGCTCATCGCGCGCCGCGCCGCGGTGTTCGCGCATCACGGCCTGCCCGAGCCGCGGAGCCCCCGAGCGTTGTGGGCCGGCTGCGTGGTGCCGCTGGCCAATCTGCTGTGGGCCCCCGTCTACGTCATCGAGCTGGCGATCCTCGAAGAGCACTACTCCCGGATACGCAAGCCCATCGTCCAGTGGTGGATCGCGTGGGTCGGCAGCTACCTGGTCTCGGTCTTCGCCATGGCCACCAGCTTCGCCAAGGACGCCCAGGGCATCGCGAACAACACCATCGCGATGGTGTTCGCGTACTTACTCGCGGCGTTGACGGTGGCCGCGGCGGCCCGGGTCTTCGAGGGCTTCGAGCGCAAACCGGTCGAGCGCCCCGCGCACCGTTGGGTCGTGGTCCCCGGCGATCCGGCACCGGCGTCCGGTCCGGTTGAGCTGGAGGGGCAGGAAGCGGCAGCATTAGGCGTATGACGTGGGCCGAGGAGGTGCTCGCCGGGCATCCCTTTGTGGTAGCCCACCGCGGCGCATCGGCCGCGCGGCCCGAACACACGCTGGCCGCTTACGATCTCGCGCTCAAAGAAGGCGCCGACGGGGTCGAATGCGACGTGCGCCTGACCCGCGACGGTCACCTGGTGTGCGTGCACGACCGCCGGCTGGACCGGACCTCGACCGGGGCCGGATTGGTCAGCACGATGACCCTCGCCGAATTGCGCGAGCTCGAGTACGGCGCGTGGCACGACAGCTGGCGTGAAGACGGCACGCACGGCGACACCAGTTTGTTGACGCTCGACGCGTTGGTTTCGCTCGTCCTGGACTGGCATCGGCCGGTGAAGCTGTTCGTCGAGACCAAGCACCCGGTGCGGTACGGCTCCCTGGTGGAAAACAAGCTTCTCGCGCTGCTGCATCGGTTCGGCATCGCCTCACCCGCCTCCGCCGACCGGTCCCGCGCGGTGGTGATGTCGTTCTCGGCGGCGGCGGTCTGGCGGATCCGGCGGGCCGCGCCGCTGCTGCCGACCGTGCTGCTCGGCAAGACCGCGCGCTACCTGATCAGCGGCGCGGCCACCGCGGTCGGTGCGACGGCCGTCGGCCCGTCACTGGCCACGCTGAAGGAATATCCCCAGCTCGCGGATCGTGCGATCGCCCAGGGCCGGGCCGTGTACTGCTGGAACGTCGACGAGTACGAAGACCTCGATTTCTGCCGGGACGTGGGGGTGGCGTGGCTGGCCACCCACCACCCGGGCCGCACGAAGGCGTATCTGCAGAACGGCCGCGGCGGCTAGTCCGGCGGAGCGGTGGGCACCGGCCCGTCGGAGGCCAGCGCCTCGAACAGCCGGCTGGCCTCGTCGTGATTCCACACCACCACCGATCCGGCGTCGCCACTGGTGAACTCACCGATCGGGACGGTCAGGGTGGTCGGGGAGCCGTGCAGTCCCCAGCCGAGGCGGGCCAGGTCCCACACGTGGTCGCCGCGGTCCACGGTGAGCGCGTCCGCGAGGGCGCGCGGCACCGAGTACCAGCGCCAGGGGTTGAGCCACACCGCGGGGCTGGCCGCGGCGCGCAGCAGCGCCGCCACGAACTGCCGCTGATTGACCATCCGGTCCAGATCGGCCCGCGGGGTGTCGCGCGTCCGGACGTACCCGAGCGCGTTGCGGCCGTTGAGCTTCTGGCAGCCGGCGGGCAGGTCGATGCCGGCCAACGGGTCGTTGAGCGGCGCCGTCGGGCACACCGTCACCCCGCCGAGCGCGTCGACCAAGCCGGCGAACCCGCCGAACCCGATTTCGGCGTAATGGCCGATGCGTAGCCCTGTCGCCTGTTCCACCGTCTGGGCCAGCAAGGCCGCGCCGCCCATCGAGAAGGCGGCGTTGATCTTGTCCTTGCCGTGGCCCGGGATCGGGACGTAGGAGTCGCGCGGTATCGACACCATCGTCACCCGGCCGCCGGACCACAGTTCGGGCAGGTGCACCAGCAAGATGGTGTCGGTCCGGCTGCTGCCGATGTCACCGCCGGTGGCCAGTTCGTTTTGCTGTTCGGGGCTGAGCCCTTGGCGACTGTCCGACCCGACCAGCAACCAGTTCGTCCCGCGGCCCGGCCCGGGGCGCCCCGGGTAGTCGGCCAGGATGTCGTCGCGGTGCAGCCGGCTATCGAACCAGGCGGCCCCGCAGGCGGCCGCGAAGCCGACCAGCAGCGCGGCGATCACCAGCACTGAAACCAGTGTCCGGACCCAGCGGCGCCAGCCGCGCCTGCGCCGCGCGCTCGGCGCCGTCGGTCGCGGCGGGGGTGCGGGAATTGGACGCGCGCGCGTAGTCGGACGCCGGGCCGCCGGCCGCGTACGTTAACCGGGTGAACGGCGATCGACCCCCGCCCCGGT
>NZ_LZIZ01000104.1:0-17658 GCF_001666915.1 Mycobacterium sp. E3339
ACTCGGCCAACACCACCGCCGTGGCCGCCACCCGCTGCGCCGTCTTACCCGACACCACCAACGTCGACACCCCACCCACGGGACCGGCGTCGTCGACCGGCGCCAGTTCCGGGCCCTGTTCGATGATCGCGTGCGCATTCGTCCCGCCCAGCCCGAACGAGGACACCGCCGCGCGGCGCGGACCGGAATCCGACGGCCATTCGATGTTTTCGACGGGCACGAAGAGCCGGGTCGACGACGCGTCGATGGCCGGATTCCATTGGGAGAAGTGCAGATTCGGTGGAATTTGGCCGCGCTGCACCGCCAGCACCGCCTTGATGAAGCCGGCCACCCCGGACGCGGCCTCCAGGTGGCCGATGTTGGTCTTGACCGCGCCCAGCGCGCAGGAGCCCGCGCCGCGGCCGTAAGTGGCTGCCAGCGCCTCGAATTCGATAGGGTCGCCCAGTGCCGTTCCGGTCCCGTGGGTCTCCACGTAGTTCACGCTTTCCGGCGCCAGGTCGGCCGAGCGCAGCGCGTCGGCGATCACATCGCACTGGGCGGCCGTGTTGGGCGCGGTGATGCCGTTCGAGCGCCCGTCGGAGTTGACCGCCGAGCCGCGCACGACGGCCAACACCCGATCGCCGTCGCGCACCGCGTCGGTCAACCGCTTGAGCACCACCACGCCCGCGCCCTCACCGCGCACGAACCCATCGGCCGCCGCGTCGAAGGTGGCGCACCGTCCGCGCGGTGACAACAGACCCCATGCCGAGATGGCGATCTGAGTTTCGGGACGCAGGGTCACGCTGACCCCGCCGGCCAGGGCCAGGTCGCTCTCGCGGGATCGCAGGCTTTGGCAGGCCAGGTGGATCGCCGCCAAGGACGACGAACACGCGGTGTCCACCGCCACCGCCGGGCCGCGCAGACCCAGCAGATACGAAATCCGGCCGGCGGTGATGCTGTGCGAATTTCCCGTTCCCGTGTAGGCGTCCACGCGCTCGGGGCTGGAGGCCAACATGGACTGGTATTCGTTGAAGTAGGCGCCGATCATCACGCCGGTTCGCGTATCGGCCAGCGAATCCGTTGGGATGCCGGCATGTTCGAGGGCCTCCCAGGCGACCTCGAGCGTCATCCGCTGCTGCGGGTCCATCGACGCGGCCTCGCGCGGCGTGATGCCGAAGAATTCCGCGTCGAAGCCCGCGATGTCGGGCACGAACCCACCCCACTTGGTGGTCATATGACCGGGCGTCAGGGGGTCGGGACTGTAGAACGCCTCCGCGTCCCACCGGTCCGCCGGGATCCCCGAAATCGCATTCCGGCCCTCGACCAACAACTCCCAGAAGCTGTCCGGTCCCGTCACACCGCCCGGGAATCGGCACCCGATTCCCACCACGGCGACCGGTTCCGCGGTCACCGTGCGTGCGGCGCGGGCGAATTCTTCGGACAGGGCGGTGCGCTGCTGCGCCGTCATGCCCGAGACGCGGCTGAAGAGACTGCGCATCAAGCGGGCTCCTCGGCGGTGACGGACGACGACTCGATGCGATCGAACAGGCTGTCCAACGTGCTTCCCGCCGAGGCGGATAACGCCGCGATCTCGTCGTGTCCGGATTCCGTGGTGGGCGCGACCATCTTGGTGAGCTGGTCGGCCAACGCGGAGACGGTGGGATGGTTGAACAGCATGATCGTCGAGATTTCGACACCGACCAGGTTTTCGGCCTCCCGGCGAATCGCCATGGCCATCAGGGAATTCAGGCCGAGCTCGGCGAGCGGGCGGTCGTTTTCCAGCTCCGGTTCGGGAATGCGCAACTCGCGGGCGACGATGGCGCGCAGCCCGCTTTGCAACTCCGCGCGCACCTGTGCCGACGTCAGATGTGACCAATCCCGCGCCGGGATCACCGATGCGCCCTCGGAGTCGGCCAACAGGTCGTCGACGATGCGCAGCGAGCCGCGCATCCGGTAGGCCTCGGCCAGCAGTGGCCAGTCCGCGTCCACCACCACCGAGTGCGGACCGGCCGCCGGGTTCATCGCCGACGACAGCGCCGCGATGGCGACGTCGTCGTCCATGGGTACCAGTCCGGTTCCCACGCTCACCTGGCCGGCGTCGCCGTCGCTGTCGGCCAGGGATTTCCACAGCCCCCAGTTGATCGTGGTGGCCGGAAGGCCAAGGGCGCGCCGGGCGTATGCCAGGGCGTCCAGGTAGCCGCTGGTGGCGGTGTAGTGGGCCAGCCACCGCGAACCGGTGAGGCCGGAGATCGAGGAGAACAACACGAAGTGGCGCACCGGGGTGGTCAGCGACAGCCGGTGCAACACCGCGGCGGCTACCCCACCGGCGTTGTCGCGCAAGGCTTCTCGGGCCCCGTCCGGCGCGCGTGCCGGCAACGGCAACGGCAACCACCGTCCGCTCGATGACTGGTCCTATGAGGTGTCCTGGCCCGCGCGGCCCCTCGCCGACGGAGGATCGTCGACCGCGGGCGGCGACCGGTGGCTGGTGCTGGGCGACACCGACCTGGCCGCCGAACTGAGCCGCATCACGGGTTCCCGCGTCGACAGGTGGGCTTGCACCGACGACGCGGCCTTCCTCGGCGCGCTGGACGGTGTCGACCGAGTGGTGTACGCACCGCCCGCCTCCGATGCGTCAGTCCCGTTGGCCTATCGGCTGTTTCATGAGGCGCGCCAGATCGCCGCGGCGATGGCCGCCGCGGGATCGCCGGCCAAGTTGTTCACGCATCAGGGGTTGCAGGGGGTCCATGGCCGGGTTGTGCGGGGCGACTTCGATGTTGACCCGGCTGGCGAACCGGTTCTGGGCGCGCACGGTGGTGATGAGTGCGTCGATGTGTGCGGTGGGCCCGGCGATCACGGTTTGGCGGGGGGAGTTGTAGATGCCCAGGGTGACCTGGGGGTGGGCGGCGATGAGGTCTTCGGTGGCGGCGGCGTCGAGTTCGAGCAGGGCCATGGCGCCCTGGCCGGACAGCGGGGCCATCAGCGCCGAACGGGTGGCGGTCACGCGCAGGCCCTGGGCGGGGGTCAGGGCGCCGGCGACCACGGCGGCGGCGACTTCGCCCATCGAGTGGCCGATGACCAGATCGGGGGTGATGCCATAGGAGCGCCACAGCGCGCTCAGCGCCAGCTGCATGCCGAACACCCCGAGCTGGATCTGCTCGATACCGACCAGCTCGGTGCCGGTGGCGATCACCTCGTGCAGCGAAAACCCGGCCTGGGCCACGAAATCGGGGTCCAGCTCGGCCAGCGCGGCGGCGAAGGCGGGTTCCTCGGCCAACAGCTGGCGGCCCATGCCGGCCCACTGCGAACCGCGACCGGAATACACAAACACCGTGCCCGGCCCGACATTCTCGGCCGGGGCCACCACCCCCGGGGCGTGCTGGCCGGCGGCCAGCGCCCGCAACCCGGCCACCGCCGCGCCCCGATCCCGGGCCACCACCGTGCCAAAACGCGCCGCACGCGAGCGGTGATGATTGAGCGTGTGGGCCACCTCCGCCAGCCCCACCCCGGCCCCGGCACCGTCCATCCACTCGGCCAACACCACCGCCGTGGCCGCCACCCGCTGCGCCGTCTTACCCGACACCACCAACGTCGACACCCCACCCGCGCCATCGGCGGGAGCGCTCGGGCTGACGTCCTGACCCTGCTCGATCACCACGTGCGCGTTCGTGCCGCCGAACCCGAACGAGGACACCCCGGCCCGGCGCGGATGCGCCCGCTTCGGCCAACTGGTCTGGCTGCGAACCACTTTCATGCGCAACTCGTCGAACGGAATGTGCGGGTTCGGGCTTTCGAAGCGCTGATTGGGCGGGATCTGGCCGCGCTGCACCGCCAGCACCGCCTTGATGAAACCCGCGATGCCCGCCGCCGCCTCGGTGTGGCCGAGGTTCGTCTTGACCGCGCCGATGAGCAGGGGGGCATCCTCGGCACGCCCCCGACCGAGCACCGTGCCGAGGGCGCGGGCTTCGATGGGATCGCCCAATAACGTTCCGGTGCCGTGGGTTTCGACGTAGTCGACGTCGCTCGGCTGCATTCCCGCGTTGCGGTAGGCGGCCCGCAGGACCGCCATCTGCGCCGCCGGGTTCGGGGCCATCAGGCCGTTGGAGCGGCCGTCGGAGTTGATCGCCGAGCCGCAGATCACCGCGAGCACACGGTCGCCGTCGCGCTGCGCGTCGGTCAACCGCTTGAGCACCACCACGCCCGCGCCCTCACCGCGCACGAACCCATCGGCCGCCGCGTCGAACGCGCGGCACTTGCCCGTCGGCGACAACGCGCCCACCTGGTCGAAGCCGCGAAACACCGCCGGCGACAACAACAGATTCACACCGGCCGCGATGGCCAGCTGGGAATCCTCGGTCCGCAGGCTCTGGCAGGCCAGGTGGATGGCGACCAACGACGACGAACACGCCGTGTCGACCGCCACCGACGGGCCGCGCAGGTCGAGGAAGTACGACAGGCGGTTCGCGATGATGCTCATCGCACCGCCGGTGTTGCTCCAGCCGTCGACACCGCAGAAGTCGTTGGAGGCGATGGCGCCGTATTCGCTCAGACACGCGCCGGCGAAGACGCCCGTCTGCGACCGGCGCAGGGAACTCGGCGGAATTCCCGCGTGCTCCAACGCTTCCCACGCCACCTCCAGCAGCAGGCGCTGCTGGGGGTCCATCTTGTCCGCTTCGCTCGGGGAGATCTCGAAGAACTCGGCGTCGAAGGCGTCGATGTCGGGCAGGAACGACCCCCACCGCGTCGTGCGGGCGAGCGCCGCCGCCACGTCGGGCTCGCCGGATTCGAACGGTCGCCACCGTTCCGGGGGCACCTGGCCGATCGAGCAACCCCGCGCGCTCAGGAACTGCCAGAACTCCTCGGGCCCCGATATGCCCGGGAAGCGGCAGCCCATCCCGATGACAGCGATCGGCTCGTCGAGCGAGTTGCGACCCGGGCGCTTGAGCGTGGCGTCGTCCTCCGGCTCGGGCTCGGGTGCGGTGAGGTAGGCGGCCAGGGCGTTGATCGTCGGATGCTGCCAGAAGTCGACCGGGGATACCTTCTTGCCCAACAACTCTGACAGCTCCCCGGACAGCACCACCACTTCGCGGGAGCTCACCCCGAGGTCGGCCAGCGATAGGTTGGGGTCGACTTCGTCGGGCGTGCAGCCGATGTTGGTCACCAGATAGTCGACCAACCAGTGGCGCAAGTCGGCTTCGCCACCGATGCCTGACGTCATACCGTCACGTCCAGCCTTTGGAATCCGTCGCTTTGGTAGCGTTCGACGCACGCCGAACGCCGGACTTTGCCGCTGGTGGTGATCGGTATCGACCCCGGTGACACCAGCACGAGGTCGGCGACTCGCACGCTGTGCGACCTCGAAATCGCCGAGGTGACTTCGCGTTTCACCGACCGCAGCCGCAGCAGGGCCTCTTCCTCGGACGCGCCGCGCCCCTTCAGCTCGATGATCGCCACCAGCTGCTCGGTGATGTCGTCGGGAACCGATATCGCCGCGACCCGGCCGCCGGTGATTTCCTGGATGGTCGCCTCGATGTCGTCCGGATAGTGGTTGCGCCCGTCGACGATGAGCAGGTCCTTGATGCGGCCCATGATGAACAATTCGCCGTCGGAGATGACGCCCAGGTCGCCCGTCCGCAGCCACGGGCCCGCCGGGGATCCCGGCGCGGGATCGGTCAGTTCGGCGTGGAACACACGCGACGTCTGCTCCGGCTTGCGCCAATACCCCAGGGCCACGTGGTCGCCACGCACCCAGATCTCTCCGACGGTGCCCGCCGGGCTCTCGGTCATGCTCTCGGGGTTGACGATTCGCACGGCGGCGGGATCGGGCGAACCGTAGCTGATGAGCTCCGTGCCGACCGTGCCCTCGGTTCCGCATGGCGTGGCCCGACCGGCGGTCAGGTGTTCATAGTCGAAACGGACGGTTTTGAGCATGGTGTGGGGCTCGGGACCGGCCACGTACAGCGTCGCCTCGGCGAGCCCGTAGCAGGGGCGGACGGTCGTCGGGCGCAGGCCGAACGGGGCGAACCGTTCGCTGAAGCGCTTCACGGTTGCGACGTGAATTCGTTCGCTGCCGCTGACAATGGTGTGCACGTCACCAAGGTCCAGGCCCGCCATGTCGTCGTCGGACGTCCTGCGCACGGCCAGTTCGAACGCGAAATTCGGGGCCGCGGAAAAGCACTGGCCGTTGGTGGCAAGCGTTTTCATCCAGCGGGCCGGGCGTTGCAGGAACGCCATCGGGCTCATCAATACCGCGCTGCGATTGGTCACCAGCGGGGCACAGACGCCCAGGATCAGGCCCATGTCGTGGAACAGCGGCAGCCACGACACCAAGGACAAATTGGCGGGGAGTTGTTCCGGCTCACCGAAAAAGGCGTACATGCATTGCGACACGTTGGTGACGACGTTGTCGTGCGACACGATCACCCCGGCCGGCGTGCGCGTGGACCCGGAGGTGTACTGCAGATAACCGGCACCCGAGGAAAATCGCCGAGCGGGCGGGAATTCGCGGGGCGAATCGAGGTCGAGCAGGTCGACTTCGATGACCAACGGCGCGGGGTGGCCGTCCTGGCCGCAGGCGTACTTGTTGACGTCGCTGACCACCCCTGACGTGGTGAGGATGGCGACCGGGTTGCAGTCGCGAAGCACGGAGGAAATCCGCTCGTCGTGCACGCCATAGAGCGGCGTCGAGAGCGGAACCGCGATGAAGCCCGCCTGCAGCGCCCCGAAGAAGGCGGCCACATACTCCAGGCCCTGGGGCGCCGATATCGCCACCCGATCGCCGGGGGAGCCGCAGAGCGCCAGCTCCTCAGCAACGATGCGAGCGCGGCGGTAAACCTGCGCCCAGGTCAGGTGTTCAGCAAACCCGTTAGGGTCCTGTTCGTAGTCGATGAACGTGAACGCCGTCGCGTCGGGCCGGTGCTCGGCCCGGTCCTGCAGCAACGCAGGAATGGAGATGTCGGTCACCGGCATTTGCTTACCTTCCCGTGCGCTGACGCCGTTGGGTGCCCGCACGCAACGTGCGTGCCGCGCGTCGAGCGGCTTCCCCGGTTACCGACAACCACTCTCGTGAAGCAACCTAAGCATTCTTTGCGGGTGGGGACTTCCGATTTACAAAATCAAAACGAGATGTAGCCCACAGTGCCGCTCGTGCCGTGACCGGTCCCGTGGGGCATGGCGGGGATCGCCGATCTTGCACCGTATAGAGGTAGTACGGGCGCGTGGCTAGTGGTGCGCCTGTTATACGAGTGACGAATAGTGCCAGGTCCGGGGGAGGGTGCGGGCTTTGCACCGCGCGGAGTTTCCCGGTCGGTTCTGGTACGGGCGCGCCTTTCCGGCGGGCCTGGCCCATGCCGATCGCGGCGGCCCGGGCCGGCGTCGACCGGGATCCGGACCGGCCGGCGGCTGTCCGGCGCCGGGCCCCGCGCGTCGCGTCCGCTCGCACACGAGATTCATGGCAAACGTTGGATCGGGGCGGTCCCGCCTCCTCGATCGCATCGGCCAGCCGACCGGCGTCGGCGCGGCAGCTAACTCGTGGAGCAACGAGCGAGGACCTTCTCCTCGATGTCCTTCACCAGTTCTGGCAAATGGTTGCTCAGGTAAAAGTGGTCGCCGGGGAACACGCGGAGACCGAAATCGTCGGTGGTGCGGTCGGACCAGGCCCGCATGTTGTCCTCGGCCACGATGACGTCGTTGTCTCCGACGAACCCGTAGATCGGGCACGACACGGTGACCTCCGGCGGATGCGTGTAGCCCGCGATCGCCCGGACGCTTTGCAGCGTGGGCAGGATCGTCAGGGCGAATTCGTCGTTGGCCAGCAGCTCGGGGTTGGTGTCGGTCACCTGGGCGACGACGTTGAGGATGTCGCGGTCCGATCCCTGCAGCTCCTTGTAGCGAATGTGACCCGGCGCCGCGCTCGATGAGATGAACAGGGCGGCGATCGGTTGCCCGGCGGCTTGAAACCTCAGCGCGACCTCGAAGGCCAACAGGCCGCCCATGCTGTGGCCAAAAAAGGTCACCGGCGCATTCGCCGGAGCGGAAGGCGCCATCATCGAATAGATTTCGTCGGCCAGCGCGGGAATGCTCGGGAGCTGCGTCAGTCCCTTTTCCCGCCCGGGGTATTGGACCGCAATGCGCTTGATATCCGCGGAGAACGCCCTGGCGAACGGAACGTAATAGGTCGCCGATCCGCCGGCGTGCGGAAATATATAAAGCGTCGGCGCGCCGCCGCCATCGCGGTCCGTGTTCACCGCGTCACCCTATACCGATGCGAATTTCGGCCCCCCGATATTGCCGGCCCGATATTGAGCCCACCGCCTGCGTGAGCGCCGCTGCAGAAGTGCTGGAACAATCGATGTCGTGTTCCGTTTGCCACGCAACCCGCTTTGCCGGGCGGCGGCGCGGCCGGCCGGCGACCGGGGCCCGCGTCGGGTGAATGTCCGACACACCGGCCTCGCCACCGCTGTCACAAAGGCAACACCAGGCACACTGGTAACAACAGGTTTTATGCAGACGCCAGGAGGAAGTGGCCGTGTACCGAGTCTTTGAAGCGCTCGACGAGTTGAGCGCCATCGTTGAAGAAGCACGCGGCGTCCCCATGACGGCGGGCTGCGTGGTGCCCCGTGGTGACGTGCTGGAACTGATCGACGACATCAAGGACGCGATCCCCGGCGAGCTCGACGACGCCCAGGACGTGCTCGATGCCCGTGACTCGATGCTGCAGGACGCCAAGTCGCACGCCGAATCCATGGTTTCCTCGGCGACGACCGAGTCGGAGTCGATGCTCAACCACGCCCGCGCGGAGGCCGACCGGCTGCTGTCCGACGCAAAATCGCAGGCCGACCGCATGGTGAGCGAGGCGCGCCAGCACAGCGAGCGGATGGTCGGCGAGGCCCGCGAGGAGGCGATGCGCATCGCCACGGCGGCGAAACGCGAGTACGAGGCCAGCGTGGGCCGCGCCCAGGCCGAAGCCGACCGGCTGCTCGAGAACGGCAACATCTCCTACGAGAAGGCCGTGCAGGAGGGCATCAAAGAGCAGCAGCGGCTGGTGTCGCAGAACAGCGTGGTGGAAGCCGCCAACGCCGAGGCCACCCGCCTCATCGACTCGGCGCACGCGGAGGCCGACCGGCTGCGCGGCGAATGCGACATCTACGTCGACAACAAGCTGGCCGAGTTCGAGGAATTCCTCAACGGCACCTTGCGCTCCGTCGGGCGCGGCCGTCACCAGCTCCGGACGGCGGCCGGCACGCACGACTACGCGGTGCGCTAGCGGAGTCGACCGGGCGGCCGCACCCTGGAAATATGCGGTTCGCGCCGTAGGATTTCTCCTATGACGCGGCAGCACGGCACCACCTCGCAGCGCCATTCGAGCTCGGCGATGACGATTGACATCACCCGCCTCGGGCGGCGGCCCGGCGCGATGGTGACCCTGCGAAAAACCGTGCCCAGCCCGTCGCGCATCGGCCTGGACATGATCGCGATCGAGGCGGGCGCGCCGTTGGAGCTGGACCTGCAGGTGCAGTCCGTTTCCGAAGGCGTGCTGGTGACCGGCACGGTCGACGCACCCACCGTCGGCGAATGCTGCCGTTGCCTGACGCCGGTCGACGGCCGGGTGCGGGTCCGGTTGACCGAATTGTTCGCCTATCCCGACAGCACGACGGAGGCGACCACCGAGGAGGACGAGGTCGGTCACATCGTCGTCGACACCATCGACCTCGAGCAGTCGATCGTCGACGCCGTCGGGTTGGAGCTGCCGTTTTCGCCGGTGTGCACCGACGATTGCCCCGGCCTGTGCCCCGAATGCGGGGTTGCCCTGGCGGCCGAGCCGGGCCATCACCACGAGCGCGTCGACCCGCGGTTTGCCAAGCTGGCCGGCATGTTTCCCGAGCCGGACGCGTCGCGGGGTGACCGATGACGTCGCGCCAGGACCTGCTCGACGCGCTGGGGGTCGAGCTGCCCGACGAGTTGCTCTCGCTGGCGCTGACGCACCGCAGTTACGCCTACGAGCACGGCGGGCTGCCGACCAACGAACGGCTGGAGTTTCTCGGCGACGCCGTGCTGGGCCTGACCGTCACCGACGAGCTTTACCACCGGCATCCGGAACGTTCCGAAGGTGACCTGGCCAAGCTGCGGGCCAGCGTGGTCAACACCCAGGCGCTGGCCGACGTCGCACGCAGGCTGTCCGCCGACGGGCTGGGCGCCCACCTGTTCCTGGGGCGCGGGGAGGCCAACACCGGTGGCGCCGACAAGTCGAGCATCTTGGCCGACGGCATGGAATCCCTGCTCGGCGCCATCTACCTGCAGCACGGGATCGACACGGCCCGCGAAGTGATCCTGCGGCTGTTCGGCCCGCTGCTGGACGCCGCGCCGACCCTGGGGGCCGGCCTGGACTGGAAGACCAGCCTGCAAGAGCTGACGGCGGCGCGCGGGATGGGCGCGCCGTCCTACGTCGTGACCTCCACCGGCCCGGACCACGACAAGGAATTCACCGCGGTCGTCGTCGTGATGGACACCGAGTACGGGTCCGGGGTGGGGCGCTCCAAGAAGGAGGCCGAGCAGAAGGCCGCCGCCGCGACGTGGAAGGCCCTGGACGTGCTGGACACCGCCGTTCCCGGCAACTAGATGCCGGAGCTACCCGAGGTCGAGGTGGTGCGCCGCGGCTTGCAGGCCCGCGTCGTGGGCAAAACCATCACCGCCGTGCGGGTGCACCATCCCCGCGCGGTGCGCCGGCACGAGGCCGGGCCGGCCGACCTCACCGCCCGGCTGCTCGACGCCAAGGTCACCGGCACCGATCGGCGCGGCAAGTATCTGTGGCTGCTGCTGGACGGCCCGGGCGATCCGGACAGCGCACTCGTCGTGCACCTGGGCATGAGCGGTCAGATGCTGCTCGGGACGGTGCCGCGCGCCGACCACGTGCGCATCTCCGCGCTGCTCGACGACGGGACCGTGCTGAGCTTCGCCGACCAACGCACCTTCGGCGGCTGGATGCTCGCCGATCTGGTGAGCGTGGACGGCAGCGTCGTGCCGGCGCCCGTCGCGCACCTCGCGCGCGACCCGCTCGACCCGCTGTTCGACCGCGACGCCGTGGTGGATGTGTTGCGGCGCAAGCATTCCGAGATCAAGCGGCAGCTTCTCGATCAAACGGTGGTGTCGGGGATCGGCAACATCTATGCCGACGAGGCGCTGTGGCGGGCCAAGGTCAACGGCGCCCGGATCGCCGCCTCGCTGAGCCGCCGGCGGCTGGGGGAAGTCCTGGACGCCGCGGCAGACGTGATGCGCGACGCGCTGGCGCAGGGCGGGACCTCGTTCGACTCGCTCTACATCAATGTCAACGGCGAATCGGGGTACTTCGACCGGTCGCTGGATGCCTACGGCCGCGACGGGCAGAACTGCCGGCGCTGCGGCGCCGTGATACGCCGGGAGAAGTTCATGAACCGGTCGTCGTTCTACTGTCCGAAATGCCAGCCCCGGCCGCGGCCTTGAGGCGCGTTTGCAAGAAAGGTGAGGTTATCCTCACCTGGCATCGTTATCCTGGTCGACATGGTGTACGCGTGGAGTCGGGTCGGCTAGTGCGGCGATCGGGTTCCCCAACCGTGCTGGCCCACCTCACGCCGGGCCAGCGGGCGAGGATCGTGGGTGTGGCCCCGGCCGCATCCCCCGTGGTCGCGGGTCGATTGCGCCAGCTGGGCTTCCGTCCGTCGTCCGACGTCGAGGTCATTCGGCGCGCCCCGATGGGCGACCCGACCATCTACCGCGTTCAGGACACCGAACTGTGCCTGCGCCGCCGCGAGGCGCGGCTGATCCAGGTCGACCCGGGGAGCGTCGCATGACGTCCTGCCACGAGGAAGGCGCCGCCGTCGCGGTTGTGGGTGCGGCGCGGGTCGCGCTGGTGGGCAGCCCCAACGCGGGCAAGACCTCGGTGTTCAACCACCTCACCGGGCTGCGCGCCAAGACCGGCAACTACCCGGGCGTCACCGTCGGGCGCCGGGTCGGCGTCACGAAGGTGGACGGCGCCGAGATCGCGGTTGAGGACCTGCCCGGCACCTACAGCCTGGAGCCCATCAGCCCGGACGAACAGGTGGTGGCCGACCTGCTGGCCGGCAACTTCGCCGACGCCGGCCGTCCCGACGCGATCGTCCTGGTGGCCGACGCCACCACCCTGCACCGCTCGATCACGCTCGTGGCCCAGGTGATGCGGCTCGACGTTCCGTGCCTGTTGGCACTGACCATGACCGACGAGCTGACCGCGCGCGGCGGCGGCATCGACGTCGACGCGTTGTCGACGGCGCTGGGCATTCCGGTGATCCCGGTGATCGCGCACCGCGGCGGGGGCATCGACACCCTGCGCGCCCAGCTGGCGTCCTTCGACCGGTGGCAGCGGCCCCCGATCCTGCCCCCGGGCGGCAACGACGCCATCGACGCGTGGGGCAAATCGGTGCTCGGTGCGGCCAAATACGTTGCGCCACAACCGGATAGGCGGACACGCGGCATCGACGCGATCGTGCTGCACCCGCTGTGGGGGACCATCATCTTCTTCGCGGTGATGTTCTGCTTCTTCCAGGTCGTCTTCACCGTGGCCGCGCCGTTGCAGGACCGCGTGAGCCAGGGGCTGGGTTGGCTCGGCGCGCTCGTCAGCGACCACGTCGGCAATTACGTCGTGCGCGGCCTGCTCGGCCAGGGCCTCATCGGCGGCGTGGGCACGGTGCTCCAGTTCATCCCGCAGATCGTGTTGTTGTTCCTGCTGATCGCGCTGCTGGAAAACATCGGGTACATGGCGCGGGCGGCGTTCCTGATGGATCGCGTGATGGCCGCGACGGGACTGGAGGGCCGCGCGTTCGTCGCGATGCTGTCGTCGTTCGCGTGCGCCATCCCGGGGATCATGGCCACCCGAACCCTGCCGTCGTCGCGCGATCGGATCGCCACCATCATCACGGCACCGTTGATGACCTGCTCCGCCCGGCTTCCGGTGTTCACCCTGCTGGTGGGGCTGCTGGTTTCGCCGCAGACCCAGTGGTGGGGCTTCAGCGCGCAGGGCGTCGCGATGTTCCTGCTGTACCTGTGCGGCGGCACCTCGGCGCTGATCGCCGCGTCGTTGTTCAAGTCGACGATCCTGCGCAGCGATCTGCTCCCGTTCACGATGGAGCTACCGCCGTACCGCTTCCCGTCGCCCAAGAACGTGCTGATCACCATGTGGGATTCGGCCAAGGTGTTCCTGCGCAAGGCCGGAACCATCATCCTGGGCACCTCCGTGGTGCTGTGGGTGCTGCTGAATCTTCCTGCGCGCCAATCCGAAACCGCGAGCATGTCGCCGACGGAGACCACCGCCTACGTGATGGACCACAGCTACGCCGCGGACGTCGGCAAGGCGATTGGGCCGGTGTTCGCCCCGCTCGGCTTCGATTGGCGCATCAACGTCGCCCTGCTCGGCTCGTTCTCGGCGCGTGAGGTCTTCGTCTCGACCCTCGGCCAGGTATCCGCGGCGACGAACCCGGACGATCCGCACGAGGCCTTGGTCACCATGAGCGCCGACGACGGCCACAAGGTGTTCACCGCGCCGACCGTCATCGCGTTGATGGTGTACTTCATCTTCGCGCTGCAATGCATGTCGACCGTCGCGGTGATGCGCCGCGAGACCAACTCGTGGCGATGGCCCGCGTTCGCCTGGTGCTACATGTTCGTGCTCGCCTGGACGATGGCGTTCGCGGCCCGCTCGATCGCGGTCGGGGTGGGCGCATGATCCCGATCCACGCCACCGCCACCGCGGACCCGCGCCGCCTGCGCTGGGTGGTCCCGCCCGATCGACTCCCGGCACGCGGCACCGTCCGGGGCGCCCCCGGCAGGCTCGGCGCCCTGCTGGACGGCGGGACGCTGGCCGAGGTCGTGGTCGGCGCCGACGACGTTCTGATCACGCTCGGAACCGGCGGCAGCTGGCGTGAGCTCGGCGACGACGTCCGCGAGGCGCTCGGCGAGGCGCTGCGGGAACCGGGCGCTTGGGCGGTCGACGAGTCGTCCGGCCCCGATCTGGAAACCGTTGCCGCGGAACTGCTTGCCGGGCCCGTCGGCGCGCTGGCCGCCTCGCACGGCGGGTCGATCGAGCTGGTCTCGGTGGCCGGCCACACCGTGACCGTGCGGATGGTCGGCGCCTGCGACGGGTGTCCGGCCGCGTCGTCGACCCTGCGGGACGTCTTCGAGCGTGAGCTGCGGCAACGAGTCGGCCCGCGGGTGATTGTCGTAAGCGAAAACAATTCGGCCGCAATCTCTTTCGGTAAGAAGCTGCTGTCGTTGATCGTCCGCTGACACGCTTGGCCCCGACTCGGCGGGGGTCGAGGCGCGCGGCCCGGTAAGAAGTAGGACATGACCGAACTGTGGGTGGAGCGCACGGGATCGCGCCGTTACACCGGATATAGCTCGCGCGGTGCGCAGGTGCTCGTCGGCTCGGAGGACGTCGAGGGCGTGTTCACCCCCGGCGAGCTGCTGAAGATCGCGCTCGCCGCATGCAGCGGGATGTCCAGCGACCAGCCGCTGGCCCGCCGGCTGGGCGATGACTACAAGGCGTTGGTCAGGGTGTCGGGCGCCGCCGACCGCGAGCGCGAGGTCTACCCGCTGCTGGAAGAGACGCTCGAGCTCGACCTGTCCGGGCTGTCCGAACAGGAGAAGGAGCGGCTGCTGGTGGTGGTCGACCGGGCGATCGACGCCGTCTGCACCGTCGGGCGCACGCTGAAGGCCGGCACACAGGTCAACTTCGAGGTCGCCGATGTCGGATCCTGACGTCCGGCTCACCGCCTGGGTGCACGGGCAGGTGCAGGGCGTCGGCTTCCGCTGGTGGACGCGCAGCCGGGCGCTCGAGCTGGGGCTTACCGGCTATGCGGCCAACCAGGCCGACGGCCGCGTGTTGGTGGTGGCCCAGGGGCCGCGCGAGGCCGGCGAGAAACTGCTGGCGCTGCTCGAGGGCGGCGAGGCCTGGCCGCCCAGGCCGGGCCGCGTCGACAAGGTGGTCGCCGACTGGTCGCAGCCGCAGGACCGCTTCGAGGGGTTCGTCGAGCGCTGAAGCGCACGCCGGAGCCGTGACTGATGTGGCCATTGTGGCCAGTGCGGCAAGGTGTACACGACGGCCGGATTTCGCGCCTCCCGACACCCCTCGGTGCGGGGGACGCGGGCGATTTGGGCGGTAGTCTGGCTCGCCGTGTACCTCAAGAGTCTGACGCTGAAGGGCTTCAAGTCCTTCGCTTCGCCGACGACTCTGCGTTTCGAGCCGGGCATCACCGCGGTCGTCGGGCCCAACGGCTCGGGCAAGTCCAACGTGGTTGACGCCCTGGCCTGGGTGATGGGGGAGCAGGGGGCGAAGACGCTGCGCGGCGGCAAGATGGAAGACGTCATCTTCGCCGGCACCTCGTCGCGCGCCCCGCTGGGCCGCGCCGAGGTCACCGTCACCATCGACAACTCCGACAACGCGCTGCCGATCGAATACTCCGAGGTGTCGATCACCCGCCGGATGTTCCGCGACGGCGCGAGCGAATACGAAATCAACGGCGCCAGTTGCCGTTTGATGGACGTGCAGGAGTTGCTCAGCGACTCGGGCATCGGCCGGGAGATGCACGTCATCGTCGGGCAGGGCAAGCTCGACGAGATCCTGCAGTCGCGACCCGAGGACCGCCGCGCCTTCATCGAAGAGGCCGCCGGGGTGCTCAAGCACCGCAAGCGCAAGGAAAAGGCGCTGCGCAAGCTCGACGCGATGTCGGCCAACCTCGCGCGGCTCACCGACCTGACCACCGAGCTGCGCCGCCAGCTCAAACCGCTGGGCCGCCAGGCCGAGGTGGCGCGCCGCGCCCAGACCATCCAGGCCGACCTGCGCGACGCCCGGCTGCGCCTGGCCGCCGACGACCTGGTCAACCGGCAGACCGAGCGCGACGCCATCTTCGAGGCCGAGGCCGCCATCCGCCGCGAGCACGACGAGGCCGCCGCCCGCCTGGCCGTGGCCTCGGAGGAGCTGACCGCCCACGAGGCGGCCGTCGCCGAGCTGTCGATCCGCGCGGAATCAGTGCAGCACACCTGGTTCGGGCTGTCCGCCCTGGCCGAGCGGGTGGCCGCGACGGTGCGCATCGCCAGCGAGCGCGCGCACCACCTCGACGTGGAGCCGGCGCCGCCCAATGACACCGACCCCGACGCGTTGGAGGCCGAGGCCGAGCGGGTCGCCGTCGCCGAGCGGCAGTTGCTGGGCGAACTCGCCGAGGCGCGCACCCGGCTGGACGCCGCCCGTGCCGAGCTGGGCGAGCGCGAACGCGAAGCCGCCGAGGCCGACCGGGCGCACCTGGCCGCCGTGCGGGCCGAGGCGGACCGGCGCGAGGGCCTGGCGCGCCTGGCCGGCCAGGTGGAGACCATGCGGGCGCGCGTCGAGTCCATCGACGACAGCGTCGCGCGGCTGTCCGAACGCATCGAGCAGGCCGCCGCCCGCGCGCAACAGTCCAAGGCGGAGTTCGAGACCGTGCAGGGCCGCGTCGGCGAGCTCGACCAGGGCGAGGTGGGCCTGGACGAGCACCACGAGCGGACCGTGGCCGCGTTGCGGTTGGCCGACGAACGCGTCGCCGAACTTCAATCCGCCGAGCGCGACGCCGAGCGCCGGGTGGCCTCGCTGCGGGCCCGCATCGACGCGCTCTCGGTCGGGCTGGAACGCAAGGACGGCGCGGCCTGGCTCACCCAAAACCACGCCGGCACAGGCCTTTTCGGGCCGATCGCCAAGCTGGTCAAGGTGCGTTCCGGCTACGAGGCGGCGCTGGCTGCGGTGCTGGGGTCGGCGGCCGACGCGCTGGCCGCCGAAAGCTTCGGCGCGGCCCGCTCCGCGGTCGCCGCGCTCAAGCGGGCCGACGGTGGGCGCGCCGCGCTGGTGCTCGGCGACTGGCCCGCCGACGAGCCCGCGGCGCGGGACGCCCTGCCCGGCACGGCCCGCTGGGCGCTGGACCTGATCGACGCGCCCGCGCGGCTGCGTGGCGCCATCACGGCGATGCTGTCGGGCGTCGCGGTGGTCGACGACCTGGATCAGGCGCTCGAGCTGGTGGCGGCGCGCCCCCAGCTGCGTGCCGTCACCCTCGACGGTGACCTGGTGGGTGCCGGCTGGGTGAGCGGCGGCTCGGACCGCAAGCTCTCCACGCTCGAGGTGACCTCGGAGATCGACAAGGCCGGCAGCGAGCTGGCCGCCGCGGAATCGCAGGTCGCCCAGCTGGCGGCGGCGCTGTCCGGCGCGCTGACCGAGCAGGCCGCCCGCCAGGACTCCGCGGAACAGGCGCTGGCCGCCCTCAACGAGTCCGACACCGCGATCTCGGCGATGTATGAGCAGCTGGGCCGGCTCGGGCAGGAGGCCCGCACCACCGAGGACGAGTGGAGCCGGCTGCTGCGGCAGCGCGAGGAGCTCGAAGCGGGTCGCGCGCAGACGGTCGAGGAAGTCACCGAACTGGAGAACCGGCTGCGCAACGCCCAGGAGACGCAGCACGTCAACGCCGAAGAGCCAAACCACGCGGAGGTTCGCCAGCGGATCGCGGCCGCCGCCGAGGCCGCCCGCAGCGCCGAGGTGGAGGCGCGGCTGGCCGTGCGGACCGCCGAGGAGCGGGCCAACGCGGTGCGCGGGCGGGCGGATTCGTTGCGCCGGGCCGCCGCCGCGGAACGCGAGGCCCGGCTGCGGGCCGACCAGCCTCG
>NZ_LZIZ01000105.1:0-10664 GCF_001666915.1 Mycobacterium sp. E3339
ATCGAACAGGGGGAGCCATTCCTCGCGGATGCCCAGGTCGGCGCCGTTGGCGGGCGCGTCGGCGGTGGAGATCGCCGCGCAGCGGGGGTCATACGGGTTGGTGGGGAGGCCCGGATCGGGATCGTCCAGCGGGGCGGGCCGGCCCACCGGGCCGGAGGTCGCGCGGGCCGGGACGGGCGCACCCGCCGCGGCCAGTCCGATGAGCGCCGCGGCCACGGCCGTTCTCGTCAGGGCTTTGCGGAGCATTGATCCTCCTATTGCGATACAGCGCTCATCGCCGGTAATGATCGCATGCCGCGGCCAAACCGAGGGTGAAACCGCCGCTGGCCGACCGCGCCACCGTGAAATCGCGGCGGCCGCAACCAAATCCAATATGCCGGTCGCAAGGCTGCCGCCGGGGACGTCGTCGCGACTTCGCGGCCATGAGACCAGTCCGGGTTGTCGGCCGAAACCCCAATAGTTTTGGCTTTTCGGCCAGTGCGCCCTCACTGGCCACCGTATCGCCGCCGTGAAGTGCCTCGGCAAACGCCGAAACGATCGTGTCATCCACCAGACATCTCCTAGCTGCCGAATCCCCCGGGCACGGGTGTGGTGCGGGCGTTGATCAGGGTGGGACGCTCGCGGTCGGCGATGCCGGCTTTGACCAGCTCGTACACCTCGTCAGAGCTGTGTGCTTCGTGGGCGCCGACGCCGTAGCTGGCCGCGGTTCCCACGATGTCGAGGCCGGGGATGTCGAGTCCGGGAACATTCGGGGTCTTCTCCCAGACACCGAACTCTTTGACCACGCCGTATTCGGCGTTGGACGCCACCACGACAGTGAGGGGGATGTTGTAGCGTGCCGCGCTCCACAGCGCGGTGATCGCGTAGTGGATGGAGCCGTCACCCATGCAGGACACCACCGGACGGTCGGGAGCCGCGATTTGCGCGCCGACCGATGCTGGCAGCCCCCAGCCGAGTCCCCCACCGGCAGCCGACAGGTGTGAACGCGGATTGCCCGGACGGATGCTTTCGGTCATGGTGATCTCGTTGCTGCCGGCCTCGCTGACCCATAGTGTGTCCGCAGGTGCGGCGTGAGCGACGGCGGTCCAGAGATCTGCGGGCTTGAGCGGCACCTGCTCCGAGACCCGTTCGGGGACTGCGGCGCGCGGCGTGGGCGCGGAGCGCTGGGTGGGTTTCACCGCCGCCGCCAAGGCCCGGACCGCGGTACGAATGTCGGCGACGATCGCGTCGCCGACGGGGGCACGGGCGGCCTCGTCGGGATCGTTGGTGATCTGGATCAAGCGCGCGCCCTCGGGCAGGTACGGGCCGGGCACCAAAGGGTAATAGCGGAAGACCGGCGTCCCGATCGTAAGGATCAGGTCGTGGCCCGCGAGAAGTCCGGAGATCCAGCCCGCTCCCGGGGGCAGCGCGCCGTGATAGAGCCGGTGATTCTCCGGAAACCCGCTCCAACCGGTCAATGGTGCTGTGAACACCGGTGATTCGGTGCGCTCGGCCAGCTCGATCACCGCGTCATAGGCGTCGTAGCGGTCGATATCGCCGCCGACGATGATCACCGGCGACGACGCGGCGTCGAGTTGTGCACCGACCTGCTCGGCCAGCTCGGTCGGGAAACCCGTCGCGTGGGTCACGGTGCGATCGCGCACGACCGCGATATCAGCGAGCTGGCCGTCGGTCAGCTCGATCGGCATGTCGTCCATCGGCAGCGAGACGAACACCGGGCCCATCGGCGGAGTGGTGGCCAGGTGGATGGCCCGAGCCAGCACGGCCGGGGACTCACTAGCGATGGCCGGCTCGGCAGCCCATTTCACGAATGGCTTTGGTGTCGTGGTGGGTTCGTGATTGGTCAGCAGGCAGTACTGATTTTGCATGTTGCGGCGTTGGTTGCCCGCGGTGATGATCAGCGGCGTCTTGTTGACGTAGGCGTTGTAAATCTGGCCTTGCGCGTTGCCCATGCCCGGGGCGGTGTGCAGGTTGACCACGGCGGGGCGGCGGGTGACCTGCGCGTAGGCGTCGGCCATCCCGACCGGGATCATCTCCTGCAGGCCCAGGAAGTAGCGGAAGTCGTCGGGAAAGTCTTGCAGCAGCGCCAATTCCGACGAGCCCGGATTGCCGAACCAGGTGGTCAGATTGTGCGAGCGGAACAGGTCGAGGATGGCGTCGCGCACTGTGGTCATGGGTGGCCGTTGCTTTCGTTCGAAGTTGTCAAAGGAGTCAGTCGAGTTCCCCGGGCACGGGGCTAAGGGCCGAAACCGCGAGCGCGGTAACGCGCGATCCAGGCCTCCCATGCCGGGGGTGTCATCCACAGGCCGTGGATCAAAACGATGGCCTGATCAGAGGGGCGTTCACAGCAAGAAGCGTGATCGTTCGGTATGGACTGCACAATGAACAGCAGCCCAGATTTACAATCACGAAACCTGTGCCAGGGCACAACGGAGGGCTCATGACCGAACGCATCGAGGTTCAGCGCACCATTGCCGCGTCCGCGCCCGAGATCTTCGCCGTGCTGTGCGACCCGCAGGGCCACGTGGCCATCGACTCGTCCGGGATGCTGCAGGACGCCGAGGGCGATCCGGTGAGTGGTGTCGGTGACCGCTTCGTCGTGCACATGGACCGCGAGGCGTTGAACGACTTTCCGCAATTAGGCAGGTACGACGTCACGGTCGACATCAGGGAATTCGAGCGGGATCGCCTGATCGCATGGACGGTGCTGGGCCAGATTCGCCCGCCGATCGGTCATGTCTACGGCTATCGGCTCGAGCCGACCGAGGACAACTCGGCCACCGTGGTCACCTCGTTCTACGACTGGTCGAACATCGACCAGCACTGGCGGGAAGCCGGAATTTTCCCGATTCTCTCCGAGGGCGCATTGCGGGCGACCTTGGGCATTCTGGATCGCACGGTCCGGCGCGGTTATCCGGCCGGCTAAGCCGGCGGATGGCGCGATGACGCTGGTAGATCCGCTATTCGCGCGTGCACCGATATTGTTGCGCGGTTTTGTCGCGCATTCGGGCGGGTATCACCTCAGGGCCCCTCACGAAAGGACGCTGACATGTTGCATTCGGTGATATTGGCGAGTTCGGACCCCGTCGCGGCGGGCTTTATCCTGCGCGGCATCAAGGGCATCTTCGTCGCCATCGGCAGCGTGATCGCCGCAATTGTCTGCGCGTTAATCGCGATGATGAAGGGCCGCAACCCGCTGGGCTGGGGAATTCTCGGGCTGTTTTTCTCGATCCTCACGCTGATCGTCGTGATCATCATTCCGAGCAAGAAAAGCTAATCGCCGCTTCGACCGCTCCCCGGATTCGGGAGCCGGATCGCGGTATATTCCCACCCATGCGCTTCATCTATGTCGCTGCGGCCGTCGGGATGGCCATCGGTGGGCCGCTGGCGGCGACAACGCCGGCTCACGCCGATACCGGCGTCAACGGCTACGTTCAATGCCTGGGGGGCGACGCGAAGCCCCCGCCGCCCGGGGTGAGCGCGGAGAACTGGTTCCCCAGCGTCCACGTGATAGCGGTGGATTTCGACGGCGGGGTGCCGTCCGCGCAGATCGTTCAGCGACTGGTGGAGATGGGAGTCAAGCCGGACGACGCCGCCACCCAGGTGCGCTGCTTTTTGGCCAACCAACCACACTAGCGCGACCGAAATGCGCTATGCGCCAAGTTGATTAGCGATTGAGTAACGAGGTCACTTCGGCCACAACATCTTCCGCGGCCACCGGGACCTGGTCCCCCGTCGTCAAATCCTTCACCCCGACCGTCTGAGACTCGATGTCCCGGTCGCCGAGCACCAGCGCGATGCGGGCACCCGAACGGTCGGCCGCGCGCATCGCGCCCTTGAGACCCCGGTCGCCGTAGGCCATGTCGACGCGCAGGCCGCGGGCCCGCAGCTGCGCGGCCAGCACCGCCAACCTGAGCTTGGCCTGCTCGCTCAGCGGCACGCCGAACACATCGCAGCGGGTGGTCGCCCCCACGCTCTTGCCCTCGGCGCGCAGCGCCAGCAGGGTGCGGTCCACGCCGAGCCCGAACCCGATACCGGACAGGTCCTGTCCGCCGAGCTCGCGCATCAGCCCGTCGTAGCGGCCGCCGCCGCCGATGCCGGACTGCGCGCCCAGGCCGTCGTGCACGAACTCGAAGGTGGTCTTCGTGTAATAGTCCAGCCCGCGCACCATGCGCGGGTTGATGACGTAGGGCACCCCGAGCGCGTCCAAATGGGCCAGCACGGTGTCGAAGTGCTGCTTGGCGACGTCGGACAGGTGGTCCAGCAACACCGGCGCGTCGGCCGTCATCGCCCGCACCTCGGGCCGCTTGTCGTCGAGCACCCGCAGCGGGTTGATCTCGGCGCGCCGGCGCGTCTCGTCGTCCAGGTCGAGCCCAAACAGGAAGTCCTGCAGCAGCTCCCGGTACTGCGGGCGGCAGCTGTCGTCGCCCAGCGAGGTGATCTCCAAACGGAACCCGTCCAGGCCCAGCGATCGGAAGCCGGCGTCGGCGACGGCGATCACCTCGGCGTCCAGCGCCGGATCGTCGACACCGATCGCCTCGACCCCCACCTGCTGCAGCTGCCGATAGCGGCCGGCCTGCGGGCGCTCGTACCGGAAAAACGGCCCGGCGTAACAGAGTTTGACCGGCAGCGCGCCGCGGTCCAGGCCGTGCTCGATCACGGCGCGCACCACCCCGGCGGTGCCCTCGGGGCGCAAGGTGACCGAGCGGTCGCCGCGGTCGGCGAAGGTGTACATCTCCTTGGACACCACGTCGGTCGATTCGCCCACGCCGCGCGCGAACAGGGCGGTGTCTTCGAAGATGGGCAACTCGATGTCGCCGTAGCCCGCCCGGCGGGCGGCGCCGAGCAACCCGTCCCGCACGGCGACGAACTGCGCCGAGTCCGGCGGAACGTAGTCGGGCACCCCCTTGGGCGCCGAGAACTCGGTCACGGGCTCAGGCCCTCGAGGAACGGGTTGAAACGGCGCTCGGCGCCGATGGTGGTGGCGTTGCCGTGCCCCGGCAGGACCACGGTCTCGTCGTCGAGCACCAGCAGCTTGTTCACGATCGAGGTCAGCAGGTCTCGCCCGCTGCCGCCGTGCAGGTCGGTGCGGCCCACCGAGCGTTCGAAGAGCGTGTCGCCGGTGAAAACCACGTCCTTATCGCCCGAGGCCCGGAACACCACCGACCCGCGGGTGTGCCCCGGGGTGTGATCGACGCTGATGGTCACGCTGCCCAGGTCGAGCTTGTCGCCGTCGCGGTCCAGCTCGACGACCTGCTTGGGCTCGCGGAAGAAGGCGCCCGCCACCAGCTGCGCCACCCGCGGGCCAAGGCCGTAGATCGGGTCTTTCAGCATGAACCGGTCCTCGGGGTGGATGTAGGTCGGGCAGCCGTAGGTGTCGGACACCTTCTGCGCGGACCACATGTGGTCGACGTGCCCGTGGGTGAGCAACACCGCCGCCGGGGTCAGCCGATTCTCGTCGAGGATGCGCCGCAGCTGGCCCATCACCCGCTGTCCCGGATCCACGATGACGGCGTCCGTTCCCGGCCGCTCGGCCAGCACATAGCAGTTGCACTGCAACATGCCCGCGGGAAATCCGGTGATCAACACGGTTCCCAGTTTCCCACGGGCCCCACTTGACACCAGTCGCGGCGCCCACATTAGCCTGGGCTGGCCACCGACGCCTTTTGCGGGCCCCCGACCTACCGACCATGGAGGCATACGGCCGTGCCGACCAACGAACAGCGACGCGCCAACGCCAAACGCAAGCTCGAGCGGCAGCTGGAGCGCCGCGCGAAGCAAGCCAAGAGGCGCCGGATCGCGTTGATCGCGGCCGGCTCGATCGTGGCGGTGGCCGTGGTCGTCGCGGTGGTGCTCACGGTCATCAGCACCAAACACGAACACAAGAGCAGCACCGCGGCGAGCACCACCTCGCCCGCCGCGAGCAGCTCCCCGGAGTCCACCACCCCCGCCGGGCCGACGCCGCCCGTTCCGCCGCTGCCGCCGTTCAAGGCGGGGGCCGATCTGGGCGCGAACTGCCAGTACCCGGCGTCCCCGGAACCGGCCGCCAAGCAGGTCAAGCCGCCGCGCACCGGCAAGGTGCCGACCGATCCGGCGACGGTGAGCGCCAGCATGGTCACCAACCAGGGGCGCATCGGCCTGATGCTCGCGAACAACGAATCGCCTTGCACGGTAAACAGTTTCGCGAGCCTGATCGGTCAGAAGTATTTCGACAACACGAAGTGCCACCGGCTGACCACTTCGGCGGACCTGGGCGTCCTGCAATGCGGCGATCCCAAGGGTGACGGCACGGGCGGTCCGGGGTACCAGTTCGCCAACGAGTATCCGACCGACCAGTACCCGCCGAACGACCCCAAGGCGCAGCAGCCAGTCCTCTACCCGCGCGGCACCCTGGCCATGGCCAACGCCGGTCCGGGCACCAACGGCAGCCAGTTCTTCATGGTGTACAAGGACTCCCAGCTACCGCCCCAGTACACCGTTTTCGGCACCATCCAGCCCGACGGGCTGGCGACCCTGGACAAGATCGCCAAAGCCGGTGTCGCCGGCGGCGGCGAGGACGGCGCCCCGGCGGCCGAGGTCACCATCACGTCGCTGTTGCTCGACTAGACACAATCGCCCGACCCGCGGGCGGTCCACCGCTTAAGGTCGTTGCGTGGGGTCAGAGTCTTTCGGGCAATACCAATTGCTGGACGTCTTGGGGCGCGGCGGCATGGGACAGGTCTATCGCGCGTACGACGCCGCCACCGACCGGGTCGTCGCGCTGAAAGTCCTGCCGCCGAACATGGCCGAGGATCAGGAGTTTCAGCAACGATTCCGCCGAGAGGCGCGCATCGCGGCGAGCCTGAACGACCCGCACGTGGTGCCGATCCACGGTTACGGCGAGATCGACGGGCGCCTCTATGTCGACATGCGGCTGATCGAGGGCCGGGACTTGCTGGAATACATCGACGAAAACGGCGGGCGGCTGTCCCCCGAGCGCGCGGTCGCGGTGATCGAGCAGGTGGCCGCCGCACTGGACAGCGCCCACCAGGTCGGGCTGATCCATCGCGACATCAAGCCGAAGAACATTCTGGTCACCAAAGCGCGGGACTTCGTCTACCTGATCGACTTCGGCATCGCGCGCACCATGGCCGACACCTCGCTCACGCAGACCGGGCACACGATGGGCACCGTCGCCTACATGGCGCCCGAACGCTTCAGGGGCACAACGGATCACCGCGCCGACGTGTACTCTTTGGCCTGCGTGCTGCACGAGTGCCTGACCGGCAAGCGTCCCTATGCCGGCGACAGCCTCGAGGAACAACTCAACGCGCACCTGAACACCCCGCCGCCGCGGCCGTCGACCACGGCGTCCGGGGTGTCCCCCGCCCTCGACGCGGTGGTCGCCCGCGGGATGGCCAAGGACGTCGAACACCGCTACCAGTCGGCGATGGAACTCGCCGAAGCCGCCAGGGCCGCGCTGGCCGAGCCGGCCGGCACCGCGGCCTTCAGCTCGCCGCCGGCGCCGCCGGCACCGCCGCCCCCCACCGGACCAGTCACGCAGGACTTCCCCCCGACCGGCGACACCCCGTATCACCCACCCACGCAATCGCGGCGCCTGCTGCTGGGCATCGTCGGCGCCTCCGCCGTGGCGCTGGTGGCGGTGGTCGCGTTGGTGATCGCGCTGGTGACCCAGAAGGACGACTCCGCCAGCGGCGCGGCGTCGAGCAGCCCGACCCGCGCCCGGGTGCCGGGCAGGGCGGGGTCGAATCCCGGGCCCACCGCGCAGGGTGCGGCGACGGCGCCGCCGCTGCCGGCCTTCGCGCCGCCGGCGGACCCGGGCGCCAATTGCCAGTACCCGAGCGCGCCGGACACCGTCGTCAAACCCGTCAGCCCGCCGCGGTCCGGCCGGATCTCCACCGATCCCCCGCAGATCCCGGCCACCATCTCGACCAACCTCGGCGACATCGGCATCCAGCTCGCCAACAACGAATCCCCTTGTGCGGTCAACAGCTTCGTCAGCCTGGCGAAGCAGCAATTCTTCGACAGCACCCAGTGCGCCCGGCTGATCAACTCGACCGACGGCGGATCGCTGCTGTGCGGCGGCCCCGACGCCGACGGCTCCGGCGGCCCCGGCTATCAGTTCGCGGACGAATATCCCACCAACCAGTACCCGGCCGGGGACCCCGCGCTGAGGGCCACCGTGGTCTACCCGCTGGGCACCGTGATCATGGCCACCGAGGGACCCAACACCAACGGCAGCCAATTCGTCCTGGTGTTCCGGGATTCGGAAATGGAGCCGCAGAGCACGGTGTTCGGCACCATCACCGAGGCCGGCCTGGCGGTCCTGGACAAGATCGCCGGCGCCGGCATCGCCGGCAACCGGCAGAGCGGGCCGCCCACCAACCCGGTCACGATCAACTCGGTGCGCGTCGGCTAGGGGGACCTGATGGCGGCGACCCGCCGCCGACCTGATGGCGGCGACCCGCCGCTAGGCCGCCGACGTCACCCGGTAAACGTCGAAGACCCCTTCGACGTTGCGCACCACGTTGAGCAGATGCCCGAGGTGCTTGGGGTCGCCCATCTCGAAGGTGAACCGGCTGATCGCCACCCGGTCGCCGGACGTGGTCACCGACGCCGACAGGATGTTGACCTTCTCGTCGGCCAGCACCCGTGTGACGTCGGAGAGCAACCGGTGCCGGTCGAGCGCCTCGACCTGGATCGCCACCAGGAACACCGACGACGGCGACGGCGCCCAGTGCACCTCGATGATGCGCTCGGACTGCTGCTGCAGTGACGCCGCGTTGGTGCAGTCGGTGCGGTGCACGCTCACGCCCCCGCCGCGGGTGACGAACCCCATGATCTGGTCGCCGGGCACCGGCGTGCAGCACTTGGCCAGCTTGGACAGCACGCCCGGCGCGCCGGGGACCGAGACCCCGACGTCGTCGCTGCTGCGCGGGCGCCGCAGCATGGTCGTGGGCGTGGACCGCTCGGCGAGATCCTCTTCGGCCTGGTCGATCCCGCCCAGTTCGGCGAGCAGCCGCTGCACGACGTGGCGCGCCGACACGTGACCCTCGCCGATCGCCGTGTAGAGCGCCGACACGTCGGCGTAGTGCAGTTCGCGGGCCACCGCCGCCATGGATTCGCCATTGACCAAGCGCTGCAAGGGAAGTCCACCCCGACGCACCTCGCGGGCCATCGCGTCCTTGCCGGCCTCCAGCGCCTCCTCGCGGCGCTCCTTGGCGAACCACTGCCGGATCTTCGTCTTGGCGCGCGGGGACACCACGAACTGTTGCCAGTCCCGCGACGGCCCGGCGTTGGGGGCCTTCGACGTGAAAACCTCGACGACTTCGCCGTTTTCCAGCTTTCGTTCCAGCGCCACCAACCGCCCGTTGACCCGCGCGCCGATGCAGCGGTGGCCGACCTCGGTGTGGACCGCGTAGGCGAAGTCCACCGGCGTCGACCCGTTGGGCAGGGTGATCACATCCCCCTTGGGGGTGAACACGAAGATCTCTTGCACCGCAAGGTCGTAGCGCAACGACTCCAGGAACTCGCCCGGGTCCGCCGCCTCCCGTTGCCAGTCGAGCAGCTGGCGCATCCAGGCCATGTCGTCGATCTCGGCGGCGGCGTGCGGATGCGGAAGACCGTTGCGGCCCTTGGCTTCCTTGTACCGCCAGTGCGCGGCGATGCCGTATTCGGCGGTGCGGTGCATGTCGCGGGTGCGGATCTGCACCTCCAGCGGCTTGCCCTCCGGGCCGACGACGGTGGTGTGCAGCGACTGGTAGACGCCGTACCGCGGCTGGGCGATGTAGTCCTTGAACCGCCCTGCCATCGGCTGCCACAGCGAATGCACCACGCCCACAGCGGCATAGCAGTCCCGGATCTCGTCGCACAGGATCCGGATGCCGACCAGGTCGTGGATGTCGTCGAAGTCGCGGCCCTTGACGATCATCTTCTGGTAGATCGACCAGTAGTGCTTGGGCCGGCCCTCCACCGTCGCCTTGATCTTCGACGCGTTCAGGGTGTTGATGATCTCGGCGCGGACCTTGGCCAGATAGGTGTCCCGCGACGGTGCGCGGCCGGCGACCAACCGGACGATCTCGTCGTACTTCTTCGGGTGCAGGATCGCGAAGGACAAGTCCTCCAGCTCCCACTTGACGCTGGCCATACCCAGCCGATGCGCAAGGGGCGCAATGACTTCCAGCGTCTCGCGGGCCTTGCGCGCCTGCTTCTCCGGCGGCAGGAAGCGCATGGTGCGCATGTTGTGCAGCCGGTCGGCGACCTTGATCACCAGCACCCGGGGGTCGCGGGCCATCGCGGTGATCATCTTGCGGATGGTCTCGCCCTCGGCGGCGGTGCCCAGCACCACCCGGTCCAGCTTGGTCACCCCGTCGACGAGGTGCGCCACCTCGTCGCCGAACTCCTCGGACATCTGCTCGAGCGTGTAGCCGGTGTCCTCGATGGTGTCGTGCAGCAGCGCGGCCACCAAAGTGGTGGTGTCCATGCCCAATTCGGCGAGGATGTTGGCCACGGCCAGGGGGTGGGTGATGTAGGGGTCGCCGGAGTGGCGCAGCTGGGTGGCGTGCCGCTCGTCCGCGACCTCGAAGGCGCGCTGCAGCAACGACACGTTCGCCTTGGGATAGATCTCCCGGTGCACCGCCACCAGCGGCTCGAGCACGGGGTTG
>NZ_LZIZ01000106.1:0-35674 GCF_001666915.1 Mycobacterium sp. E3339
AATTCGGCGTGTACGACTATGTCGACGGCATGGACCGCCTGCTGCAGGCGGTCCAGGAACTGTCGCTGGCGCGCAGCCTTCCGGAGATCCAGCGCATCGTGCGGACCTCGGCGCGCGAGCTCACCGGCTGCGACGGGGCCACGTTCGTGCTGCGCGCCAGCGACAGTTCCTGGACCGCCTGCAGCAGGCGCTCCATGCCGTCGACATAGTCGTACACGCCGAATTGGCCGGTGGGGGAACAGCACGCGGCGGGCACCGTGTCCATGTGCACCTCCGAACCCGTCGCGCCAGCAAACCGGCGGCGTAGGGGCAATGTACCGTACCGGCGAACGCGCCGGGGGCGGCGAATCCGCCGATGACCGGGATTTCAGCAACCACTTGACACCCGTCAAGTTTTTCGGCGGTACAGTCTGCGCATGCAGATTCGTGAGTATCTCGGGACGGGCAAGCCCGCGATCATTCTTCACCCGTCCGGCACCGTCATCACCTTCGACGAGCTGGAGGCGCGGGCCAACCGGCTGGCGCACTACTTCCGGCGGGCCGGCCTCACCGAGGGTGACGCGGTCGCGATCCTCATGGAGAACAACGAGCACATCCACGCGGTCATGTGGGCCGCGCGCCGCAGCGGCCTGTACTACGTGCCGATCAACACCCACCTGACGGCGGCCGAGGCCGCCTACATCGTCGACAACAGCGCCGCCAAGGCGATCATCGGGTCGGCCGCGCTGCGCAAAACCTGCGAGAACCTGGCCGAGCACTTGCCGGGCGGCCTGCCCGAACTGTTGCTGATCGCTGACGACGACCTCGACGGTTGGCAGCGCTACCCCGAATGCGTTGCGGGCGAGCCGGACACGCCGATCGACGACGAGCTCGAGGGCGACCTGCTGCAGTATTCGTCGGGCACCACCGGCCGGCCCAAGGGCATCAAACGCAAATTGCCGCACGTGCCGCCGGCGGAGGCGCCCGGCATGATGTCCGCACTCGTCGGCTTCTGGATGACGCCCGACTCGATCTACCTGAGCCCCGCGCCGCTGTATCACACCGCGCCGTCGGTGTGGTCGATGAGCGCGCAGGCGGGCGGCATCACGACCGTGGTGCTGGAGAAGTTCGACCCCGAGGGCTGCCTGCAGGCCATCCAGCGCTACCGCGTCACGCACGGCCAGTTCGTCCCGGCAATGTTCACCCGGATGCTGAAACTGCCCGAGGCGGTGCGCAATTCGTATGACCTGTCCAGCCTGCAGCGGGTGATGCACGCGGCGGCGCCCTGTCCGGTCGAGATCAAGAAACAGATGATGGACTGGTGGGGCCCGATCATCGACGAGTACTACGCCTCCTCGGAAGCCCACGGGTCGACGCTGATCATGGCCGAGGACTGGCTGGCGCATCCGGGTTCGGTGGGCAAACCCATGGCAGGCGCCGTGCACATCCTCGACGAGAACGGCGACGAGCTGCCGCCGGGGCAGGCGGGCGAGATCTACTTCGAGGGCGGAATGTCGTTCGAATACCTCAATGACGAGACGAAAACCGCCGCCTCCCGCTCCAGGCACGGGTGGGCAACCGTCGGCGACATCGGCTACCTCGACGACGAGGGCTACCTGTACCTCACCGACCGGCGCCACCACATGATCATCTCCGGCGGGGTGAACATCTACCCGCAGGAAGCCGAGAACCTCTTGGTGACTCACCCGAAGGTCTTGGACGCGGCGGTATTCGGCGTGCCCGACGACGAGATGGGGCAGCGGGTCGTGGCGGCCGTGCAGACCGTCGACCCCGCGGACGCCACGGACAGGTTCGCCGACGAGCTGGTGTCGTGGCTGCGGGATCGCCTGGCGCACTACAAGTGTCCGCGCTCCATCGCGTTCGAGGCGCAGCTTCCGCGCACCGACACCGGCAAGCTCTACAAGAACGGGCTGATCGAGAAGTACTCGGTGTGACACTGCGGATCGTCGACCTGGCGGAGCCGGCGCCGACCGGCGACGTCATGCCCGCGGGGGTGGTCGTCGCCGTGGGGCAAGTCGCGGGCGCCCCCGAATTCTGGCTCCAGAACGCGACATTCACGCTGACCGAGGAGGGCGACTGCGCGGACCGCCGGGTGATCGTCGTCGACTCGGTGCCCGACGCACTGGCCGCGCTCACCGAGCGCTGCGGGCGGTGGCCGCGGGCAAGCGCCGTGTGCGACGACGTCTTACGAGCGATCGATCCCGCCGGCCCGGCGCTGCCCGCCGTCCTGACCGAATCGTTGGCCTACTCGACCTTGCAGGCGGGTCCCGAGTTCGCGCGCTGGTTGGGCGAACGCGGCCCGGCCGAAGTGCCCGACATCGCCGATCCGGTGCGGGCGGAGCGCGACGGTGACACGCTGCGCATCGCGTTCAACCGGCCGCAGCGCCACAACGCCTTCTCCACCGACACCCGGGCCGCGCTGCTGGAGGCGCTGACCGTCGCGCAGCTGGACCCCTCGGTGACCGGGATCGTGTTGAGCGGCAACGGGCCGTCGTTTTGCAGCGGCGGGGACCTCGCCGAATTCGGCACCTTCGCCGACCCGGCGAGCGCGCACCTGGCCCGCACCCGGCACAGCCCCGCGCTGGCCCTCGACGCGCTCACCGCCCGGCTCGGCCGCGCCTGCAGGGCGGAGGTGCACGGCCGCGTGCTGGGCAGCGGGCTGGAGATGGCGGCGTTCTGCGGCAGGGTCTCCGCGCGGGCCGACGCGGTGTTCGGGCTACCCGAACTGCAGCTCGGCCTGATCCCGGGCGCCGGCGGGACGCTGAGCGTCACCCGCCGGATCGGCCGGTGGCGCACCGCCTATCTCGTGCTGTCCGGCCGCACCATCGACGCGCAGACCGCGCTGGCCTGGGGCCTGGTCGACGCCGTCTGCGCCTAAAGCGTTGTCAGAAGCCCGAATACGTGGTGGTCGTGGTCGACGGCAGGTTGGAGACGGCGATCACGCCGATGGCCACATACAGGATGATCATGATCACCGCGAACACGACACCGACGATGGCGCCGATGATGGCCCACTTCTTGGCGCTGTCGGCCGCCGCCTGGGCCTCGGCGTACCGCCCCTGGGACCACAGCCCGGAGACCTTGGTGGAGTACACGATCGAGACAATGCCGAACGGCAGGCAGCACAGCACGGTGCACAGGATGGCCCAGACGAGGTAGTTGTCCGGCTCGGCCTGGCCCGGCCAACCCGCTTGCGGCGCCGGGTAACCCGGTTGCGGCGCGGGATAACCCGGTTGCGGCGCCTGCCAGCCCGGCTGCTGGCCCTGCCATTCGGGCGGCTGACCCTGAAACTCCGGCGAGCCCTCGTATGGCCCTGGGGGATAACTCATGGCAGCCGACTTTCTTTCGACGCAGTAGCTTTTACCCGCCCGCCGCTTTGCTGGCGGATAAGTCAGGCAAGGATACAGCACACGTCGTCGTCAAGCCCGCACATTCGGACTCGCGCTCAGATGCCGCCCCGCGCCACGAGTTGCCCGGCGATCACGTTGCGCTGAATCTCGTTGGTGCCTTCGCCGACGATCATCAGGGGCGCGTCGCGGAAGTACCGCTCCACGTCGTATTCGCATGAGTAGCCGTACCCGCCGTGAATCCGCACCGCGTTCAGCGCGATCTCCATCGCCACTTCGGAGGCGAAGAGTTTGGCCATGCCGGCCTCCATGTCGCAGCGTTCACCGCTGTCGTAGCGCTCGGCGGCGTAGCGGGTGAGCTGCCGCGCCGCGGTCAGCTTGGTCGCCATGTCGGCCAGGTAGTTGCCGACCGACTGGTGCTTCCAGATGGGCCTTCCGAAGCTTTCCCGTTGCTGCGCATACGCGAGCGCGTCCTCGAGCGCCGCCGTACCCACGCCGAGGGCGCGGGCGGCCACCTGGATGCGGCCGGTCTCGAGGCCCTTCATCATTTGCGAAAAGCCTTCGCCCAGCTCGCCTCCCAGGACCGCGGACTCGGGCGCACAGAAGTCGTCGAAGGACAGCTCGCAGGACTCGACCCCCTTGTAGCCCAGCTTGGGCAGGTCCCGCGACACCGTCAGGCCGGGCCCGTGCTGGACGAGCACGATCGAGATGCCGCGATGGCGCGGGGTGGCTTGTGGATCGGTCTTGCACAGCAACGCGATCAGCCCCGACCGCCGCGCGTTGCTGATCCACGTCTTGGACCCGTTGATGCGCAAGCCCCCGGAGCCGTCAGGCACAGCGGTGGTCGTCATGTTCTGCAGGTCCGAACCGCCGCCCGGCTCCGTCAACGCCATGGTGGCCCGCAGCTCGCCGGTCGCCATCGCCGGCAGGTGGGCCCGCTTCTGCTCGTCGGTGCCGAACAGCGTCAGCAACTTGGCCACCACGGTGTGTCCGCCCATCGCGCCGGCCAGGCTCATCCAGCCGCGGGCCAGCTCCTCGGTGACCCGCACGTAGCACGGCATCGACACCGGCGACCCGCCGTATTCCTCGGGGACGGCCAGGCCGAAAATGCCGATCCGCTTCATCTGCTCGATCCACGTCTCGGGATAGGTGTTGGCGTGCTCGACGTCGCGGACGGTCGGCTTCACGTCGCGGTCGATGAACGCCCGCACCGTGGCGACCAGCATCTCTTCTTCGTCGTTCAGCTCACTTCTCACATGTGCCATATTGGCCCCGTGACCTATGCGCGTGTACGGGAGGGCGGGCCCTACTTCGACGACCTTTCGGTCGGTCAGGTCTTCGACTGGGCGCCCGCGGCGACGCTGTCGTCGGGATTGGCCGCCGCCCACCAGGCGATCGTGGGCGATCGGCTGCGGCTCGCGCTGGACGCCAACCTGTGCGCGGCCGTCACCGGCCTGCCCGCCCCGCTCGCGCATCCGGCGCTGGTGTGCGACGTGGCGATCGGGCAGTCGACGCTGGCCACCCAGCGGGTCAAGGCCAACCTGTTCTATCGCGGGCTGGTGTTCCACCGGTTCCCGGTGATCGGCGATTCCCTCTATACCCGCACGGAAGTGGTTGGGCTGCGCCCCAATTCGCCGAAGCCCGGCCGGGCGCCGACCGGACTGGCGGCGCTGCGGATGACCACCGTCGACCAGGACGACCGGTTGGTGCTCGACTTCTACCGATGCGGCATGCTGCCCGCCGGCCCCGGCTGGCGGCCCGCGGCCGACGCCGCGCCGCCCGACGACCTGTCCGCCATCGGCACCGACGCGCCCGGCCCCGCGGCCGACCCGACCGCGACGTGGGACGGCGCCGCGTTCCGCGGCAAGGTGCCCGGCCCGCATTTCGACCCCGGTCTGGCCGGCGCGGTGCTGCACAGCACCGGCGACGTCGTCAGCGGCGCGCCGGAGCTCGCCCGGCTGACCCTGAATATCGCCGCGACACACCATGATTCGCGCGTCGCGGGCGGCCGACTGGTGTACGGCGGCCATACCATCGGGCTGGCCCTCGCGCAGGCGAGCAGGATGCTGCCCAATCTGGTGACGGTGCTGGGCTGGCAATCCTGCGACCACACCGGACCGGTGCACGAGGGCGACACGTTGTACAGCGAGCTGCACGTCGAATCCGCCGAGCCGACCGCCCAAGGGGGCGTGCTCGGGCTGCGGTCGCTCGTCTACGCCGTCGGCGAACCGGATCGCGCGGTGTTGGACTGGCGATTCAGCGCGCTGCAGTTCTGAGGAGACCCGCGAGCACAATGGGGGGCGTGAGCTCGGCCGCGTCGATGTGGGGCAGTAGCGGGCTGGCCTACCTGACCGGCCTGCCGGACGGGCCGCCCGACTTCTCCCGCGCCAGCGTGCTGACCCGCGCCCGGCGGGTGGCCGCGGCCGCCGGCGAGCGCCTGGGCATCACCGTCGACGCCGCCGGACTACTGGCCGGGCGGGCCGCATTGCTGGGCCTCACCCGCGGCGGCCGGGTGTCCGCCGGCGGTGCCACCCGATTGCTGGTCACCGCGGACGGCTGGTGCGCGATCACGCTGTCACGCCCCGACGACGCCGCGGCCGTCCCCGCGCTGGTGCAAACCGATGACGTGCCCGACGACCCCTGGCCGACGCTGCGGCACTGGGCCGCAACCCAACCGCGCTCGGCGATCGTCGAGCGCGCGGCCCTGCTCGACATCCCCGCGGCGGCCCTGGGCGAAGCGGCGGCCGCGTCGCCCCGGACGCGACCCTTGGGCGTCCGCGGGCCGGCCCGCGACGCCGGTGGCCTGCTGATCGCCGACCTGTCGTCCATGTGGGCGGGTCCGCTGTGCGGACAGCTGCTGGCGCGCGCCGGAGCGACCGTCGTCAAGGTCGAGAGCCCGGCGCGCCCGGACGGCACCCGGGCGGGCAACCCGGCGTTCTTCGACTGGATGAACGGTGAAAAGCTCTCGTACTGCCTGGATTTCGATGCTGACGCCGACGAGTTGCGCGCGTTGCTCGCCGCGGCCGACGTCGTGATCGAGGGCTCGCGCCCCGCGGCGCTGACCCGGCGGGGGCTGGGGCCCGACCAGACCGAGCCGCGGGCGGGGCGAATCTGGTTGCGCATCAAAGGCCATGAGGACGGCCGGCCCGCGTTCGGCGACGACGCCGCGGTGGCCGGCGGGCTGGTCGGCGTCGCCGCCGACGGACCGGTGTTCTGCGGCGACGCCATCGCCGATCCGCTGACGGGGCTGGACGCCACCCGGGCGATCGCCGAATCGCTGGGCCGCGGCGGCGGCGAACTGATCGAGATCTCGATGGCCGCCGTCGGCGCCGGCTACGCGGCAGTGCCCACGCAAGCGTCGGTCGCGAACCGGCCGGCGCCGCCGCCGCCGATCCCGCCGGCGTCCCGGCCGGCGGCCCGGCTGGGTGCCGACAACGAAGCCGTGCGCCGCTTGATCTCCGAACGGGCCTGTAGCCCATGCTGATTCGGCGCGCTACCCTGCTGGACGGTACGACCACCGACATCAGGGTCGGCGACCGGATCGACGAAATGGGTGAGACCCTGGTGGCCGAGCACGGCGAGAGCGTGCTCTACGCCGGCGGGGGACTCGTCCTGCCCGGCCTGCACGACCACCACGTGCACGTGCGCTCGGCCGCCTCCGCGCTGGATTCGTTCTTCGTCGGCCCACCCGGGGTCAGCACCAAAACCGAACTGACTCAACTGTTGTCGAATGCCACGCCGGGACCCGACGGGTGGATCCGCGCCGTCGGCTATCACGAATCGGTGGCCGGTGACCTGGACCGCGCGGCCCTCGACGCGATGGTTCGGCGCGTCCCGGTGCGCATCCAGCATCGCAGCGGTGCGCTGTGGATCCTCAACTCCGAGGCGCTGGGCCGCGTCGGGCTGGCCGACCATCCCGATGGGCGCCTGCGCAGCGCGGACCACGGCTGGTCGGACCTTTTGCAGCGGCGCGAGAGCGACCTGGCCGAACTCGGCCGGCGCATCACCGCGACCGGTGTCACCGGCGTCACCGACGCCACCCCCGATCTCGACGCCGATGACATGGTGTCGCTGATGGTGGCGCACCGGCGCGGCGAGTTTCGGCCGCGGCCAAGCTTCCTGTCCCCGAGCAAGAAGATCCTGCACGACGACCGCCTCGACCTGGACGGCCTGGCGGACTGGATCGCCGGGCACCACCGGGAGGACCGGCCGGTCGCCGTGCACTGCGTGACCGCCGCCCAACTGGTCGTCACCATCGCGGCACTGCGGGCGGCCGGCGGCCATCCGCGGGACCGCATCGAGCACGCGGCCGTGGTGCCCGACGACAACGTGGCCGACCTGGCCGAGCTCGGCGTCACGGTGGTGACCCAGCCCAATTTCGTCGCCGAGCGCGGCGATCACTACCTCGCAGACGTTCCCGCCGCCGAGCATCCCGCGCTTTGGCGGGTCGCCTCCCTGTCGAAAGCGGCAGTGCCGGTGGCCTTTTCCACCGACATGCCGTTCGGTCACGGCGACCCCTGGACGGCCATGCGCGCCGCCGTCCACCGCACCACTCCCGGCGGTGCGGTGCTCAATGCGAACGAATGTGTGCCCGCCCGAACGGCTTTGACGATGTTTCTGGGCCGGCCGGACCGGCCGGCACAGCCGCGCACGGTCGCGGTCGGTGAGCCGGCGGACCTCTGCGTGCTGAGCGAGCCCCCGGACACGGCGCTGGCCGAGCTCGACGCCGGCATGGTGGCGGCCACCGTCATCGGCGGCGAGCTCGTTTACTTCGCGATGTGACCGGCGATCACGCCGCGAGGGCGAGAGCCGCGCGCAGACTGCCGCACTGGCTGTCGAAAAACCGCTGCGACACTTGCGCTTTGGGCACGACGAGGTCGAAGCCGTGGAAGGCGCCCGGAACGGTCTCGACCTGGCACGGCACCCCGGCGGCGCCCAGGCGTTCGGCGTAGGCCAGGTCCTCGTCGTGGAACAGGTCATGCGTGCCGACCCCGATCCAGGCCGGCGGCAGGCCGCTCAGGTCTTCGCGCCGCCCCGGCACGGCCACCCACGGGTCGGCGTCGCCGAGGTACGCCGACCAACCGAACTCGTTGCTGCGGTTGTCCCACAGCCGGTAGTTCGGACTGCGGCCGGTGGCCGAGCTGCGGTCGTCGAGCATGGGATAGGTCAGCAGCTGGAACGCGGGGCTGACCTCGGCACGGTCTCGTGCCAGCAGGGCCAGCGCCGCCGCCAGCCCGCCGCCGGCGCTCGCGCCGCCGATCGCCACCCGGTAGCGGTCCACGGACGGCAGCCCGGCCAGCCAGGTCAACGCCGAATAGCAGTCCTCCAGCGGGGCGGGGTACGGATGCTCCGGTGCCAGGCGGTATTCCACCGACGCGACAATGATGCCCAGGCGCCGGCTGAACTTGCTGCAGAGCCGGTCGTCCTGCTTGGCCGTGCCGATCACGTACCCGCCGCCGTGGATCCACAGCAGCGCCGGGGACGGCTCGGCCAGGCCCGCCGGCCGGAAGAGCCGGACGCCCGCCCCCGAACCCAGGGTGATCACCTCGACGTCGCGGGCGGGCCTGCCCAGGCGTTCGCGCAACGCCATGCTGGCCCGCATGATCGGCAGGGTCCGGCGACCGACCAGGCGGCGGGGGGCGAAACGGGCGATCCGCTGCAGGTCGGGATGAACTTCGGTGTGCGGCACCGCATCAGTATCCCCGACGCCTCACGGGCGAAACCTGGTATCAGTGATACCGGGAGGCAACGTGAGCGGAAACGCCCCGCGGCTGAATCCGCGGTTCGTCGACACCGTGCTCGGCAAGATCCGCGTGCAGGTCACCCCCGGCACCGGCGCCGCCGTGCTGCTGTGGCCCAGCCTGCTGATGACCGGGGACCTGTGGGCCGGCCAGGCCGCGCGCTTCGGCGAGGCCCACCGCTTGGTGCTCATCGACCCACCCGGCCACGGCGGCAGCGAGCCCCTCGGGTCGGGCTTCACCTTCGCCGACTGCGCCCGCTGCGTCGTCGACCTGTTGGACGGGCTCGGCATCGACCGCGCCCACTTCGTCGGCAATTCGTGGGGCGGCATGATCGGCGCCACCTTCGCGGCCCACTATCCCGACCGCGTGCACCGCGCCGTCCTGATGAACTGCACGGCGTCGAAAGCCGGTGCCGTTCAGAAGGCGAAGTACGCGGCAATGCTGCGCGTGGCGGCGCTGCTGGGCGGGATCCGGCCGCCCCTGACGCGGTCGGCGCTGCGCGCCTTCGTCGGCCCGACGACGCTGCGCACCCGGCCCGACGTGGTGGACGCCGTGCGCGCGAACCTGCGGGCGGTCAACATCGAATCGGCGCGGTGGGCGGTCCGCAGCGTGGTACCCGCCCGGCCCGACCAGCACGCCCTGCTGCGAACGATTACGGTGCCCGTCCTGGTGGTCGCCGGTGCGGAGGACGCCACGTTCCCGGTCGCGGAGACCCGGGCCATGGCCGAGTCGATCCCCGGCGCGGCCTTCCGCGTGCTCGACGGGATCGCACACCTGGCGGCGCTCGAGGACCCCGCCCGGGTGAATGACGTGCTGGACGCCTTCCTGTTCGGCGGCTGATCCGTGAGAACCCTTGGATTAACCGGTCGAAGATCCGGGTATCGGAGCAATGCTGACGAGCGTGTGTCAGCGTGCAGCTGTTGCTAGTTCGTCGTCGCAACGTCCCTCGTCGGGACCGAGCGCGGGCCGCCCGGTTGGGCAGGACGCGAGGGACGTGAATGCTGGGTCATCTTTACGATCGGGCACTCGGCGGCGAGCGATGTTGGATCCGCCACGACGACGGCGAGCTTCGGCCGCTGCCGGCGCACCGCTGGTTGGGCGTGCGATGTCCGGATGACGTGTGTCCCGGTGATGGATCTGGTGACGCCTTCGACGAAGACTTCGACGAAGCCGTCACGCAGATGTGCACCGGGCCGACCATCGAATTGGGTTGCGGGCCGGGCCGATTGGTGGCCCGGCTGATTCAGCGGGGGATACCGGCCCTGGGCATCGACCGCTCGGTGGCCGCGATCCGGCTGGCGGGCCGCGGCGGCGCACCGGTGCTGCTGGGCGACGTGTTCGACCCGCTGCCCGCGATGGGGCTCTGGCACACGGTGCTGCTGGTTGACGGCAACGTCGGCCTCGGCGGAGACCCGCGCCGCATCCTGGGGCGGGCGACCGAGCTGTTGGCGCGGGGCGGGCGCTGCGTGGCCGAGTTCGATGCCGAGGACATCGGCGTCCGTTCGCGCTGGGTGCGGCTGGAGTCCGCGCGCGAGGTCGGGCCCTGGTTCCGCTGGGCGTCGGTCGGCGTGGACAGCGCCGCCGGGCTCGCCGCGCAGGTCGGCCTGACGCTGACCGGTTGCCGGCTGATCGGCGGCCGGGTGATCGCGTGCCTGGCCGCCAGGTGAGCGTGTCGCGACGGGTCTCGGACAGCAAACGCTGCCAAGGTTTTGAACAGGTCGACTTGTCACAGAGCAATTGCGCGCGGGACGTTTCTGCAACGCCGCGCGTGCCGTCGGCTCAAACGTCAGTTTCGAAGTTGGGGCCGGGGGTACGCTGCCCTCACACGACGGCAAGGAGGCCGAGTATGAGTTCGTGCGCGAAATGGTTGCTGCGGGCCCGTCCCGGCGACTACGCGCTGGCCTTGAGCGTCGCAAGCGCTTCGCTGCCGGTGGTCGGTAAGCACCTCGAGCCCCTGGGCGGACTCACCGCGATGGGCATTTGGGGAGCCCGGCACGCGAACGACTTCCTGTCAGGGCGCAAGGAGCAGCGGCCGTCGGACGGCGACGCCGCCCGGCCCCAGGACGGGGCGAGCCTGCAGGACGTGTCCGTCGCGGCCCTGCGCGGCATCGTGTCCGCCGCGGACCTCGAACTGGAGTGGCCGGCCGCGCTGCGCACGCCCCCGATCTGGGACGGGTTGCGCCAGCGCCGCTACCTGCACCGTCGCGCGGTCCACTATGGCGACCACCCCGCGCAGGTGCTCGACGTCTGGCGCCGCAAGGACCTGCCCGCGCAGCCCGCGCCGGTGCTGATCTTCGTGCCCGGCGGCGCCTGGGTGCACGGTAGGTGCATGGGGCAGGGCTCCGCCCTGATGTCGCGGCTGGCCGAGCAGGGCTGGGTCTGCCTGGCGATCGACTACCGCGTCGCCCCGCATCACCGCTGGCCGCGCCACATCGTCGACGTCAAGACGGCGATCGCGTGGGCGCGGGCAAACGTCGACAAGTTCGGCGGTGACCGCAATTTCGTCGCGGTGGCGGGCTGTTCGGCCGGCGGCCACCTGTCCGCGCTGGCCGGGCTCACCCCCGACGACGCGCAGTACCACGCGAAGCTGCCCGAAGGCGCCAACACCTCGGTGGATGCCGTGGTCGGCATCTACGGCCGCTACGACTGGGAGGACCGCTCGACTCCCGAGCGGGACCGGTTCGTCGACTTCCTCGAGCGGGTGGTCGTCCGCAAGCGGATGGACCGTCACCCGGAGTTGTTCCGCGACGCGTCGCCGATGGCGCGCGTGCACCGAAACGCCCCGCCGTTCTTGGTGATTCACGGCAGCCGGGACAGCGTCATCCCGGTCGAGCAGGCGCGCAGCTTCGTCGACCGGATGCGCGCGGTCTCCCACTCGATGGTCGGCTACCTGGAGCTGCCCGGCGCGGGCCACGGGTACGACCTCATCGACGGGGAGCGGGCGGGCGCCGCGGCGCACGCGGCGTCGCTGTTCCTCAACCAGGTGTATCGCACCAAGACGAACGCGGCCAAAGAGGTTATCTGAACTGCCGCCGCTGAGTATGGTCCCTCTATGGGTAAGGGGCAGGGGTGAAACGGCTCAGCGGGTGGGACGCGGTTCTGCTGTACAGCGAAACGCCGAACGTGCACATGCACACAATCAAAGCCGCTGTGGTCGAGCTGGATCCCGATCGGCATGACTTCGACATCGACACGTTCCGCGAGGTCATCCGCGGCCGGCTGAACAAGCTCGAGCCGTTCTGCTACCAGCTGGTCGAAATACCGTTCCAGCTACACCATCCGATGTGGCGGGAGAACTGCGAGGTGGACCTCTCCTACCACATCCGGCCGCTGCGGCTGCCCGCGCCGGGCGGGCGGCGCGAGCTGGACGAGGCCATCGGGCGCATCGCGAGCACGCCGTTGGACCGCAGCCGCCCGCTGTGGGAGATGTACTTCGTCGAGGGCCTCGCCAACAACCGCATCGCGGTGGTCGGCAAGATCCACCACGCGCTCGCCGACGGCGTCGCGTCGGCCAACCTGCTGGCCCGCGGCATGGACCTGCAGCCGGGGCCGGAGGGCGGCCCGTACGTGTGCGATCCGCCGCCCACCACCCGGCAGCTGATGAGTTCTGCGTTCGCCGATCACCTCCGCCACGTCGGACGGATCCCCGGGACCATCCGCTACACCGCCCAGGGGCTCGGCCGGGTCCGGCGCAGCTCCCGCAAGCTGTCCCCGGAGCTGAGCCGGCCGTTCGAGCCGCCACCGAGTTTCATCAACCACAAGATCACCCCCGAGCGCAGGTTCGCCACCGCCACCCTGGCGCTGGCCGACGTCAAGGAGACCGGCAAGCGGCTGGGCGCGACGATCAACGACATGGTGCTCGCCATGTCGGCCGGGGCGCTGCGGACGCTGCTGCTGCGCTACGACGGCCAGGCCGAACCCCTCCTGGCGTCGGTGCCGATGAGTTTCGACTTCTCGCCCGACCGGATCTCCGGGAACCGCTTCACCGGCGTGCTGGTAGGCCTGCCCACCGATTCCGACGATCCGCTGGAGCGGGTGCGGTGCAGCCACGAGAACGCCATCGCCGCCAAGGAGAGCAACCAGCTGATGGGGCCGGAGCTGGTCAGCCGCTGGGCGGCCTACATGCCGCCCGCCCCCACCCAGGCGTTCTTCCGGTGGGCCTCCGGCCGGGACGGGCACAACAAGATCCTCAACCTGAACATCTCCAACGTGCCCGGGCCGCGACAGCGCGGCCGGGTGGGCGGCGCGCTGGTCACCGAGATCTACTCGGTGGGTCCGTTGACCGCCGGCAGCGGGCTGAACATCACCGTGTGGAGCTACGTCGATCAGCTCAACATCTCCGTGCTGTCCGACGGCGCCACGCTCAAGGACCCTCACGAGGTGACCGAGGCCATGGTCGCCGATTTCATCGAAATACGCAGGGCCGCAGGGCTTTCCGAGGAGCTCACCGTCGTCGAAGCGGCGATGGCGCCGGCCTGACCGGCGGGCCGTTGGAAATGTCACTCTCGCCTGGCGTCAATGGCGTTCTAACCGACCGCTAACATCACAGCAGCCGTCCCTATCCGATGAAGCTGTGGGAGCACCGTGAGCGAAGAAGCCAACGAACCCGAAGTCCTGGTCGAACAGCGGGACCGGATCCTGATCATCACGATCAACCGGCCGAAGGCCAAGAACGCGGTCAACGCCGCGGTCGCCAACGGCCTAGCCGAGGCCGTCGACCGGCTCGACGGCGATCCGGGCCTCTCGGTGGGCATCCTCACCGGCGCCGGCGGATCCTTCTGCGCGGGCATGGACCTCAAGGCCTTCGCGCGGGGCGAGCTGCCGATCGTCGAGGGTCGCGGCATGGGCTTCACCGAGCGTCCGCCCGTCAAACCGCTCATCGCGGCCGTCGAGGGCTACGCCCTGGCCGGCGGCACCGAGTTGGCACTGGCCACCGACCTGATCGTCGCGTCCAAGGACTCGGCCTTCGGCATCCCGGAGGTCAAGCGCGGACTGGTCGCCGGTGGCGGCGGGCTGCTGCGGCTGCCGCAGCGCATCCCGTCGGCCATCGCCATGGAGCTCGCCCTCACCGGTGACAACCTGCCGGCCGAGCGGGCGCACAAGCTGGGATTGGTCAACGTGCTGGCCGAGCCGGGCAAGGCGCTCGACGAGGCCATCGCGCTCGCCGAGCGGATCGCGGCCAACGGGCCGCTCGCGGTGGCCGCCACCAAGCGGATCATCGTCGAGTCGCGCGGCTGGAGCCCCGAGGAGATGTTCGCCGAGCAGAACAAGCTGCTGGCCCCGGTGTTCTCGTCCAACGACGCCAAGGAGGGGGCGATCGCCTTCGCCGAGAAGCGTCCGCCGCGCTGGACGGGCAGCTGAGGCCGCGGTCCGCGGCCCGGCCTCGGCGTGGTTAAACTACAGTCGGGCATGACACTTTTGGCCAGCTTTGTAACGCGTTGATACCGGAGTGCAAGCGTGAGTATTTCGTTGCTGCTGGAGATGGCGGCGTCGAGCAATCCCGATCGCACGGCGGTTGTCTCCGGTGACCTGCGGCTGACCACCCAGCAGCTCAGCGATCTCGCCGACGGCGGCGCCGGGGTGATTGCGGAATCCAACGCCAAGCACGTGGTCTACGTGGGCACCGGCGGCGCGGCGCTGCCGGTGCTGATCTTCGCGGCCGCGCGCGCCGGGGTGGCCTTCACCCCGATCAATTACCGGCTGTCGGCCGACGGCATCCAGGCGCTCATCGATCGCCTGCCCGAACCGCTGGTGATCGTCGACGGCCGCTACCGGGACATGGTCGGCGACGCCGCGGGCCGGCTGATGACCACCGACGAGTTCCTGGCGGCCGCGCGCGACAACGAGCCGGCGGCGGAATTCCCCGACCCGGACTCGGTCGCGATCGTGCTGTTCACGTCGGGCACCACGTCGCAGCCCAAGGCCGTCGAACTGTCGCACAACAACCTGACCAGCTATGTGACCGGCACGGTGGAGTTCGAATCGGCCGCCGAGAGCGACGCCGCGCTGATCTGCGTGCCGCCCTATCACATCGCCGGGGTGGGCGCCGCGCTGTCGAACCTGTACGCCGGCCGCAAAATGGTGTACCTGCCGAATTTCGATGCGCAGGAATGGGTTCGGCTGATCAACGCCGAGAACGTGACCACCGCGACGGTGGTGCCCACCATGCTGGACCGCATCGTCGCCGCGCTGGAGGCCGACGGCCACGAGCTGCCGTCGCTGCGCAACCTCGCGTACGGCGGTTCGAAGGTGGGGCTGCCGCTGGTGCGCCGGGCCCTGGAACTGCTGCCGGGGGTGGGCTTCGTCAACGCCTACGGGCTGACCGAGACGAGCTCGACCATCGCGGTGCTGACCCCCGACGACCACCGGGCGGCGCAGGGCGCGGAGACGCCCGAGGCCGCCCGGCGGTTGGCGTCGGTCGGGAGGCCCGTGCCCGGCATCGAGATCGAGATTCGCGATGAGGACGGCAATGTGCTCGGGCCCGGCGAGACCGGCGAGCTGTTCGTCCGCGGTGAGCAGGTGTCCGGACGTTACACCGGGATCGGTTCGGTGCTCGACGAAAACGGTTGGTTCCCAACCAAAGACATCGCCATGCTGGACGAGGAAGGCTACCTGTTCATCGGCGGGCGCAGCGACGACACGATCATCCGCGGCGGCGAGAACATCGCCCCCGCCGAGCTCGAAGAAGTCTTGGTCGAGCATCCGCACGTGCGCGACGTCGCCGTGGTCGGCGTCGAGGATCCGCAGTGGGGCCAGGCGATCGTCGCGGTGGTGGTGCCCCGCCCCGGCGCGGAACCGGACCCCGAGGAATTGCGCGAGCATGTCCGTAAAAGCTTGCGCGGGTCGCGAACCCCGGACCGGGTGGTGTTTCGCGACGAGCTGCCCACGACCCCCACCGGCAAGGTACTTCGCCGGGAGATCATCGAGACGCTGGAAGGGCTACGTGCATGATCAAGAATGGAACCCGCCTGGCCAGCCAGGTGTGTGACACGCAGGTGATCGTCGTCAGGAGCGCCGACAGCCTCGACGACCTGCGTTGTGGCGGTGCGCCGATGGTGCCGATAGGCGGCGAGCGGTCGGGCGAGTTGGACCCCGCCTTCGCCGGCGGCACCGTGATGGGCAAGCGCTACGTCGACGAGACCGGCGCCGAGGTGCTGGTGACCAAACCGGGCGCGGGCAGCCTGAGCGTCGGTCAGACCGCGCTGCAACTCAAGGAGGTCAAGCCGCTGCCGGCCAGCGACTGAGGCGTTACTCGCCGATATTGTTGCGGAGCACGAATTCCCTTGCCTTGATCAGGAATTCGAGCTGATCGCCGACCTGGCGCAGCGGATCGATGCTGCCGCTCGAACGGGACAGCACAATGGCGCCCTCCAGGGCGGCGACCGACATCATGGCCAGCGACGCGGCGCACGGCTCGTCGAAGCCGTCGTGGGTGAACGCCCGGGTCAAGGCGGCGCACCAGCGGCCCAGGATGGCGCCGGCCTCCTCGGAAAGCTTGGGATCGGTGTCGTCCGAGCCGATCGCCGCGGCCACCACCGGGCAGCCGGCGTTGAAGCCGCCCTCGGTCAGCAGGCGCTCCCAGAACTCGACGAACTTGCCCAGCAGCACCCGGGCGCCCTGGTCGACGGCGTCGTCGATCATCGCGGTGATGGAGTCACCGGAATAGCGCAGGGCCTCGATCAGGATCTGGTTGCGGCCGTCGGGGAAGTGGTAGTAGACGGAGCCGCGCGGCGCGCCGCTGCGGGCTAGCACCGCGTCGATGGTCACCCCGGCGGCGCCGCGTTCACGCATCACCTCTGCGGCGCTGGCCAGCATCTTCTTGCGCGTGCCGCCGCGCTTCGTCGGGGCGAGGTCCTGCACTGCTTCGCTCGTGGTCGCCACTCTCGTGCCTCCCGTGGCTAACATCATGCAGCGTGAGAATGCCGAAGTGCCGGCCAATGCATGCTGCGCGGGTTAAAGCGGAAAGTCCGGCGCTTGAGGTCGGGCATCTCGCGGGTGAATTGATAGCCGCCGATGTTCAGCTCGATGATCCACATGTTCTCTCCCGGCCTTAGCGCCGCCCATGATTATGCTTAGAAGCATATAAGACATCGGTTTAGTAAGCAAATCTATTCCCTATGTAAGTGCTGAAGCACGGGAAATGTCCGCGCACGCCGTCTGGACGCACGGTTTACCAGAGCGTAACCGGCAGGTTTCTATGCTCTTTTGCATAATTTGAGCGCCGGCCGGGCCCGAAACGCCGAGCGTGCACCCACTGCGCAGGTGGGTGCACGCTCCGCGCCGGGCGTCAGCCCTCGATCGTGTGGCCCATCGGCATGAGGACGCTCTTCTGCTGGGTGAAGTGCTCCACGCCCTCGGGGCCGTTCTCGCGGCCGATGCCGGAGTTCTTGTAGCCGCCGAACGGGCAACACGGGTCGAAGGCATACCAGTTGATCCCGTAGGTCCCCGTGCGGATCTTCTCCGAGACCTCGATGCCGCGCTGGATGTCGGTCGTCCACACGCTGCCGGCCAGGCCGTACACCGAGTCGTTGGCGATCTTGATCGCGTCCTCCTCGGTGTCGTAGGGGATGATGCTCAGCACCGGCCCAAAGATCTCCTCCTGGGCGATCGTCATCTTGTTGTCGACGTCGGCGAAAACCGTTGGCTGCACGAAGAATCCACCGTCCAGGCCCTCGGGACGGCCGCCGCCGCACACCAGCCGCGCGCCCTCCTCGATGCCCTTGGCGATGTAGCCCTCGACCCGGGCGCGCTGCTTCTCCGAGATCAGCGAACCGACCTGGGCGGCCGGGTCGGACGGCAGGCCCACCGGCAGCGCCTGCACGAAAGCGCTTACCGCGTCCACGATCTCGTCGTAGCGCGAGCGCGGGGCCAGGATACGGGTCTGCGCCACGCAGGCCTGACCGGTGTTCATGATCCCGGAGAACACCAGCATCGGGATGGCGGAGGGCAGGTCGACGTCGTCGAGCACGATGGCCGCCGACTTCCCGCCGAGCTCCAGGGTGCACGGCTTGAGCATCTCCGCGGCGCGGCGGCCGATCTCCTTGCCGACGGCCGAGCTCCCGGTGAAGGAGAACAGGTCGACGTTCGGGTTGGAGGTCAGCGCCTGCCCGGTCTCGATCCCGCCGGGCACCACCGACAGCACGCCCTCCGGCAGGCCGGCCTCGGCGAAGGCCTCCGCCAAAGCGTTTGCGGACAGCGGGGTTTCGGCGGCCGGTTTGAGCACCACCGTGCAGCCGGCCAGCAGCGCCGGGCCCAGCTTGTTGACGGCCAGGAACAGCGGCACATTCCACGCGACGATCGCCCCCACCACGCCGATGGGCTCGCGGTGCACGATGCTCTGCCCGTACCCGCCGGTGCGAATCTCTTTCCACTTGACCTGGTCGACCGCGGGGCCGGCGAAGAAGTTCAGCGCCCCGATCGAGCTCATCCAGTGCATCGTTTCGATGCCGGTGGGCGGCTGGCCGGTCTCGGCCGCGAGCAGCTGGGTGAACGTGTCCTTGCGCTCCTCCATCAACTTGAGCGCGTTGGCGATCACGGCCGCCCGCTCCTTGGGCGGGGTGGTGGGCCAGGGGCCGTTGTCGAAGGCGGCGCGGGCCGCGGCGACGGCGGCGTCGACGTCGGCGGCCGCCGCCAGCGGCACCTTGCCGACGTACTCGCCGGTGGCCGGGCAGCGCACCTCGATCACCTCGTCGGTCGACGGCTCGGTCCACTTGCCGCCGATGAAAAGCTTGTCGTATTCGGTCTTAACCTCGGTCATGCGCGCCACCCTACCCAAGCCGACGCGAAACGAGAACACGTTTCACTATTGGGGTTGCAGGACCAGCACCAGATTGCTCACCCCGAACTCGCGCAGCACCGGCACGCGCGTCAGCCACCACGCCCATCGGGGGTGGTAGCGGGGAAATGCGGCCACCGCCGCCCCGGTGCTCGCGGCCCACGTCAGGCCGTCGGCCGCGGACACGGCGAACAACGACGACCCGTAGTTGTTTTTGGCCGGGCGCCCGTGTTTGCGGGCGTACCGCTCGGCGGCGCGGGCGCCGCCGAGGTAGTGGGTCAGGCCCATCTCGTGCCCGCCGAACGGGCCCAACCAGACGGTGTAGGAGAGCACGGCCAGGCCGCCGGGCTTGGTCACCCGCAGCATCTCGGCGCCGAGCTGCCACGGCCGCGGCACGTGCTCGGCGACGTTGGACGACAGGCAGATGTCCACCGAATCGTCGGCGAACGGCAGCGCCATGCCCGAGGCGCGCACGAAGTTCCCGGGACCCCCGGCGGTCGGCGGGCCGGCCGCGTGCATCTCGCTCGGGTCGGGTTCGACGCCGACATAGCGGATCCCGGCGTCGGCGAAGGCGGCCGAGAAGTAGCCGGGCCCGCCGCCGACGTCGAGCAGGGTGCGGCCCGCCCCCGGCTCGCCGCGCGCGCCCAGCCACAGGTCGCTCACCATCGCGGCGGTGTCGGCGGCCAGCGCCCCGTAGAACCGGGCCGGGTCCGACTGCTCGAAGCGGAATTCGGAGAGCAGTCGCAGGGCGCGGGCCAGGGTCGCCCGCCGAGCGAAGACTTGGGTCGGATGCCGGGTCGCGGCCACCGGCCAACCCTACGCAGCCCCGAGGCCACACTCACCCGCAAGCTAGGCTGACCAGTGATGTCCGATCTGCGCTCCGTGCTCCTGCTGTGCTGGCGCGATACCGGCCATCCCCAGGGCGGCGGCAGCGAGGCCTACTTGCAGCGCATCGGCGCACAGCTGGCCGCGTCGGGCATCGCCGTCACGCTGCGCACCGCCCGATACCCGGGCGTGCCCCGCCGTGAGTTGGTCGACGGCGTCCGCATCGACCGCGCCGGCGGCCGCTACTCCGTCTACGTCTGGGCCCTGCTCGCGATGGCCGCGGCGCGGCTGGGGCTCGGACCGCTGCGTCGGGTGCGGCCCGACGTCGTCGTCGACACCCAGAACGGCCTGCCGTTCCTCGCCCGGCTGGTGTACGGCCGGCGGGTGGTGGTGCTGGTGCACCACTGCCACCGCGAGCAGTGGCCGGTGGCCGGGCCGGTGCTCGGCCGGCTCGGCTGGTTCGTCGAGTCGACGCTGTCGCCGCGGCTGAACCGGCGCAACCAGTACGTCACGGTGTCGCTGCCGTCGGCGCGCGACCTGGTGACCCTCGGCGTCGACAACGCGCGAATCGCGGTGGTGCGCAACGGCCTCGACGAGGCGCCGGCGCGATCGCTGTCCGGCCCGCGCGCCGCCACGCCGCGGGTGGTGGTGCTGTCGCGGCTGGTGCCGCACAAGCAGATCGAGGACGCGCTGGAGGCCGTCGCGCAGCTGCGGCCGCGCATCCCGGGTCTGCACCTCGACATCGTCGGCGACGGCTGGTGGCGCCAGCGGCTGGTGGACCACGTCCGCCGGCTCGGCATCTCCGACGCGGTGACGTTCCACGGCCACGTCGACGACGTGACCAAACACCATGTGCTGCAAAGCTCTTGGGTGCAGCTGCTGCCCTCGCGCAAGGAGGGCTGGGGCCTGGCGGTCGTCGAGGCGGCCCAGCACCGGGTGCCGACCATCGGCTACCGCTCCTCGGGCGGCCTGTCCGACTCGATCGTCGACGAGGTGACCGGCATCTTGGTCGACACCCACGCCGAGCTGGTGGATCGCCTCGAGGAGCTGCTGTCCGACCCGGTGCTGCGCGACCAACTCGGCGCCAAGGCGCACACCCGCAGCGGGGAATTCTCGTGGCGGCAAAGCGCCGATGCGATGCGCACCGTCCTCGAGGCGGTGCGGGCGGGCCACCCGGTGAGCGGCCTAGTCAGCGGCCGGGGCTGACCGGCGCCGCCACGCGCCGACCGCCGCGCCGGCACCGCCCGCCAGCAGCGCGGCCAGCCACGCCAGATGCGCGATCAGCGTCGCCGTCCGGGCGCCGGCGGACACCGTGGCCGCCTCACCGCCGATGCGATAGAGCGCGAGCCCGTCGTCGCGGTGGACCGGCGTCAGCGCGGCGAGGGTGCGGGCCGACGCCCCCATGTCGCCGGCGGAGTCCGACTCCACGACCAGCCACGCCACCCCGGCCGGGGCCAGGGCGGCCGGGTCCGGCCCTGCCAGCAGCAACTGCTGCACCGCGCGGGCGCGATTGCCCTCGCCCGGGATGACGGTTCCCGAGATCACCAGGTCGCCGGTGCTCAGCACGTCGGCGCGCACCCAGCGCGGCAGCGGGTCCAACACCGGCGCGCGGCCCGACCAGGTGTAGAGCCGCATGGTGCCGGCCGGCAGCACCGCCACCGGCCCGGGCCGCTCGTTGATCGCGGCGGCCACCGCGGCCCACCCGCTCGGATACCGCACCGGCGACAGCTGGCCCCACCCGCCCCAGGCCAGGTCCGGCAGTGTGACGACCAGGGCGAGGCAGCACACCGGCGCCACGACAGCCGGCCACACCCACCGGCGCAGCGTCACCACCGCGCCCGCCCCCGCCAGCGCGTAGCCCGGCGCGGCCAGCGCCACCCACTTCTGCCCGTCCCGCAACACCCCGAACGCCGGTGTGGCGTCGACCAACGCGCCCAGCAGGTGCAAACCCGGGACGGTCGCCAGCGCGGCCGGCACCAGCACGGCCGCCGCCGCCAACACCAGCAGCGGTCGCACCGCCGGGCGGCGCACCGCGGTCGGCAGCCCGGCCGCCACCACGCCCAGCAGCACGACGGCCGACGCCACCGCGAACGACGTGGTCCGCGAGATCGGCACGGCCTCGCCGTTCCAGATGCCACCGAGGCTGGCCAAGGTGCCCAGCGTGCCCAGACCCGGCTCCGCGCGCGGCGCGAACGCCGTCACCCCGAGCGTGTTCGCCGCCGTGTGGGAGGCCAGCGACGCGCCGAGGGCCGACGCGGTGAGCCACGGCAGCGCGGCCACCAGCGCGGCGGCCGACGCCGCCGCGGCGCACAGCGGCCGGGACCGGCCCGACCCCGGGGCGGCCACGCACACCAGCCCGACGGTCGCGGCGAGCAGCAGACCGGTCGGCGTCAGCCCGGCCAGCGCGATCCAGAACACCAGCCCGAAGAACGAGGACGACGACGCCCGCAGCCGCAACATCGCCGCCGCGACCCACGGCAGGCAGCCGTAGCCGAGCAGCAGGCTCCAGTGACCCTGCAGCAGCCGCTCGGCGAGGTAGGGGTTCCAGATCGCCAGGGTGCTGGCGACGAGCTCCCCGGGCGCGCCCGCGTCGGGAAGCGCCGTCGCGACCAGCCGGGCCGCACCCCACCCCGCGAGCCACAGCCCCAGCACGAGCAGCGCCTTGACCACCACGCCGCCGTCCAGCACGTGCGAGGCGAGCGCCACCGCGAAGTCCTGCGGCGTGGCCCGCGGCGCCGCCGACAACCCCAGCGCGGTGTCGGAGACGTACGAGCGCGGCGTGGAAACGGCGTCGCGCAGCAGCAGGTAACCGGGCTTGAGCAGCGGCCCGACCACCAGCAGCGCCAGGACCAACGCGTAACCGGGCCGGGTCCAGCGCACGCGGCGGGCTACTCCCGTTCGGGTGGGCCGGTGGGCTCGGCCGGCGGACCCGCATCGGGCGGCTCGTCGGCGCCAAGCGTGGGCGCCTCGGGATCATCGCGCGAAGCGGGGCGCTGGGTGGGCAGCTTTTCGGTCTCGGCCTCGGCGCCGGGCACCGGCTCCTCGAGCCCGCTGCGGCCGAAGAAGTCCTGATCACCGCGGTCCAGGCCGGGGTCGGTCAGCGCGCTCTCGGTGCGCAGGCTGAACGAGGCGAGCAGGCCGCCGCCGACGAGGGCGATCAGGCCGACCGCGGTGAAGGTGATCGGCAGTACCCGCGACCACAGCGACAGCCGGTCGCGTTCGTCGCGGGCGGCGTTCACCTGCGACTCGACGGTGTCCTGGTTGGAGGTGACCTTGTAGTCGGCCAGCGTCAGCTCCGGCTTGAGCGGATCGCGGGCGAAGTAGTGGTTGGCGTGTTCGGTCTGCTTGACGATGGTGCCGGACACGGGGTCCACCCAGAACGTGCGCTGCGCCGCGTAGTAGCGGGTCATGGTGATCTGCTCGTTCGGGTCACCGCCCTGGACGCCCCACATCGACGCGGACGTGGTCTGCTTGGCGTCCTCGTTGCCGGCCAGCAGCGACGGGTACGCCACGGGGGCCACCAGCTTGCCGTCGGCGTTGTAGCCGATGTTCTGGGTGAACTTGTAGGTCGTCAGTCCGTTGACGTCCTCTTGGCTGTCGTAGTTGACGTCGAAGGGCTTCTGCGCGATCGGGTCGAAGTAGGGGTACGTCTTCTTCTCGGTGTGGAACGGGAACCGGTAGGCCAGGCCGTCGTGGCGCAGCGGCATCGCGGTGGGCGGGTTCTCGTCGTTGAAGGCGCGCGGCTTCTGGACCGAGCCGCCGGCGTGGGTGTCGTCGGAGACGGCCATCGCCGTCTTGCGGTTGAGCGTCACGGTGTCGACGATCGCGAGCAGCAGGCCGCTGTCCTTCTGCTTGTCGGTGCGCCGCACCGAGCTTCCGACCTGCAGCGTGACGACGTCGGCGTTCGCGGGGGACTCGACGCTGACCTGCTGCTGGGACACCAGCGGCACGTTCTGGTTGACGACGACGTGATCGGTCGACAGCGACGCGGAGTCGAGGGCGGTTCCGGTGCCGTCGCTGACCAGCGTGGTGTCGAGGTTCAGCGGGATCTTGGTGATCCTGCTGGTGGTGTATGTCGACAACAGCAGCGCGGCGATCAGCAGGGCGGCTCCGAGTCCGATGATCCCGCATGCGGCGAACCGCAACATGACTGCTCGGTTCACGTGGCCGTGCCCTCCTAGTGCTCTCGTGCGTCGTCAGCCGCAAACCCGTTTGACCCTAACAGCAGAACGTAAGGCCCCGGCTTACGAACCTGTTGCCGCCGCCCCGCGGGTGCTTCGGGTGTACCCATTCGTTCGCAAACGCATCAGATGCAGACTGTGGGGGTGACGGATGGCCAGCGGGCGGGCGGGACCCGCAGCTTCCTGCCCGCGGTGGAGGGGATGCGCGCCTGCGCGGCCATGGGCGTGGTGGTCACCCACGTCGCGTTCCAGACCGGGCACTCCAGCGGGGTCACCGGGAGGCTCTTCGGCCGCTTCGACCTCGCGGTCGCGGTGTTCTTCGCGCTGTCCGGTTTCCTGTTGTGGCGCGGCCACGCCGCGGCGGCACGGGGCCTTGCAACGCGGCCCCGCACGGGCCACTACTTGCGGTCCCGGGTGGTGCGCATCATGCCGGCCTATCTGGTGGCGGTGGTGGTGATCCTGTCGCTGCTGCCCGACGCGGATCGCGCCAGCCCGACGGTGTGGTTGGCCAACCTGACCCTCACCCAGATCTACGTGCCCCTAACCCTGACCGGCGGGCTGACCCAGATGTGGAGCCTTTCCGTCGAGGTCAGCTTCTACCTGGCCCTGCCGGTCCTGGCGTTGCTGGCGCGGCGCCTGCCGGTCGGTGCGCGGGTGTCGGCGATCGCCGGGCTGGGGGCGCTGAGCTGGTTGTGGGGCTGGGTGCCCATCCATTCCGGGTCGGGCACCAACCCGCTCAACTGGCCGCCCGCATTCTTCTCCTGGTTCGCCGCGGGCATGCTGCTGGCGGAATGGGTGCACAGCCCGGTCGGCACACCGCACCGGTGGGCCCGCCGGCGGGTGTCGATGGCCGTCGTCGCCCTGCTGGCCTACCTGCTGGCGGCCTCCCCCCTGGCCGGCCCGGAGGGCCTGATCCCCGGCACCGCAACGCAGTTCGCGGTCAAGACGGCGGCGGGCTCGCTGGTGGCGTTCGCGCTGGTCGCCCCCCTAGTGCTGGACCGCGTCGACACTTCGCATCGGCTGCTGGGCAGCACCCTCATGGTCACGCTGGGGCGGTGGTCCTACGGCCTGTTCGTGTGGCACCTGGCCGCGCTGGCCATGGTGTTCCCGGTGCTCGGCACATTCGCGTTCACCGGCCGGATGCCCGCGGTGCTGGCGCTGACCCTGATCTTCGGGTGGGCGATCGCCGCCGTCAGCTACGGCCTGGTCGAGTCGCCCTGCCGGGAAGCGTTGCGGCGCTGGGAGAAACGCGAGGCGCCGGTCGAGAGCCGCGGCGCCGTGGACGCCGAGGCGGACGCGATCGCGCCCTAGCCGGTGCGGTCCATCCACTCTTCCAGCGTGTCCGCGGACGGCAGGCAGACGGCCCGGTCGATCTTCTCGAACAGGTCGGCCCCGTATTCGACGGTGGACCGGATGAGGCCGCCCAGCGCCTCGACGTGGATGCCCTCGGACAGCAGGTAGGCGTTCTCGCCGACGACGCTGACCTGGCTGGGCCGGGCCGTCTCGCGCACAAACGCCTTGGGCCAATGGGTTTCGCGATTCCAGTCGTTCACCAGCTCCATCAGCCGCGGCCGCTCGGTGGCGGGGTAGTAGCCGGCGGGGCTGACCGAGATCTCGAAGACGTCGCGCCGCAAACCGTTGATCCGCAGGTTCACGTGCAGCTTGCCGCGCTCGTAGCTGGGCAGCATCATGAACTCCTCGCCGTCGTCGCTGCGGAAGAATCGCAACTGACGCGATTGCAGATAGCGTTCGATCAGCTCCGTGCTCAGGGGTTCGATCTGCATGGGCCCGATGATGGGGCCGCGGGCTTGGAAGATTCTTGGTGCGTTGGGGTCAGGCCGGCTCGGTGGCCTGCAGGCGCGCCATGATCTCGGCGCGCACCGCCGACCGCCGGGCCTTGCCGGCGTCGTCGCGCAACGGGGCGTCGACGAATTCGACGAACGCCGGCACCTTGTATCCCGCGATGCGTTCGCGCAGGAACTCCCGCACGCCCGCGGCGTCCAGCGCGGCGCCGTCGGCCGTGTGCACCAGCGCGTAGGGCACCTGGCCGAGGTCGCCGGAGTTCGGGTCGGGCACGCCGACCACGAGGCAGGACAGCACGTCGGGGTGCGCGGACAACGCGTTCTCGATCTCGGCGGGGTAGACGTTGCGCCCGCCCACGGTGAACATGTCCACCCGCCGGTCCGACAGATACAGGAAGCCGTCGGCGTCGAAATGGCCAAGATCGCCAAGGGAATCCCAGCCGTCGCGGGACTTGGCCGTGGCGCCGACGTAGCGGTAGGTGGGCCCGCTGCCCGGGCCGGGCCGCATGTAGATCTCGCCGACCACGCCGGGCGGACACGGGTTGCCGTCGTCGTCGAGCACCCGCATCTCCCCGGCTACCACCACGCCGACCGAGCCGCGATGGCTCAGCCACTGGTCGCCGGAGATGAAGGTGAGCGCCTGTAACTCGGTGCCGCCGTACAGTTCCCAGACGGCCTCGGGCCCCAGCAGGTCGATCCAGGCCTGCTTGATCGCCGGTGGGCACGGCGCCCCCATGTGCCAGAACCGGCGGATCGACGAGAGGTCGTAGGAGCCGGGGTCGGCGTGGTAGACCGGCAGCGTCCGCTGCATGATCGTCGGCACCGTCGTCAGGAACGTGACGCGATGGTCGGTGATCAGCCGCAGGAACTGCCCCGGGTCGAAGCGGCTCATCACGACGAGGTGATGCCGCATCAGCAGCGCTATGGTCGCGGTGGTGAAGCCGGTGTTGTGGGACAACGGGATCGGCACCAGGGTCGTGTCGCCCTCTTGCGCGCCCAGCGGATAGCCGATGGCGGCCGGTATCCGGGTGTCGCCCGCCGATTCGATCAGCTTCGGGCGGCCGGTGCTGCCGCCGGACCCCATCGCCTTCCACACGGGCGAGACCGCCTCCGGCAGCGCGGCGTCGGAGTATTCCGGGCCGGGCATGAAACCCACTGGCACGCTGGGCATTTCGGGGCTTTCGCGGCCCACCAGCAGGGCGGACGGCCGCAACTCGAGCAGGCCGGCCAGCTCGGCGTCCGGCAGCCGCGCCGACAGCGGCTGGGGCACCGCGCCCAGCTTCCAGCACGCCACCGCCGCCTGGATCCACTCGACGGAGTTGGGCAGCACGATCGTCACGTAGTCGCCGACCCCGACGCCCCGCTCGGCGTAGGCGCGCGCCAGCCGGTTCGTCGAGGCGTCGAGTTCGGCGCGGGTGAGGGTCAGCCCGTCGCAGGTGACGGCGGGTTCGTCGGGCGCGAGTGCGGCCAGCGCCGCGATCTGGGTGCCGATCGGCGGGATCGGCTCACTCATATGCGCCCTGCCGCTCGAAGATACGGCGGGGGTTGTCGACGAGCATGGTCTTCAGCTGCTCGTCGGTGACGCCGCGCTCCTTGAGCGCGGGGATGACGTCGTTGTGGATGTGCAGGTAATGCCAATTCGGCGCGGCCACCGCCAGCAGGTCCTCGGGTATCGCATCGAAGTAGCAGTTCGCGTCGTGGGACAGCACCATCTTGTCGGCATGCCCACGCTCGCACATCTGCGCCACGGTGTTGACCCGGTCCTCGAACGGCAGGTACACGTCGATGCCGAATCGGTCCATCCCGATGTAGGAGCCGGCGGCGATGAGTTCCTCGAGGTAGCCGAGGTCGGTGGTGTCGCCGGAATGGCCGATGACCACGCGGCTCAGGTCGACGCCTTCTTCTTCGAAGATGCGTTGCTGCTCGAGCCCGCGCCGCAGCCCCGCGTGGGTGTGGGTGGAGATCGGCACCCCGGTCCGCTTGTGCGCCTGCGCGACGGCGCGCAGCACCCGCTCGACGCCGGGCGTGACGCCGGGCTCGTCGGTGGCGCACTTGAGGATCCCGGCCTTGACGCCCGTGTCGGCGATGCCCTGCTCGATGTCGCGGACGAACATGTCGGTCATGATCTCGGGCCCGTCGAGCGGCGCGCCGGGTCCCAGGTAGTGGAAACAGAACGGCACGTCGTTGTAGGTGTAAAGACCAGTCGCCACAACGATATTCAGCTCGGTGGCCGCTGCGACGCGCGCGATGCGCGGAATGTAGCGGCCCAGCCCGATCACGGTCAGGTCGACGATGGTGTCGACCCCGCGGGACTTGAGTTCGTTGAGCCGGTCGATGGCGTCGGCCACCCGGCGTTCCTCGTCGCCCCAGGCTTCGGGGTAGTTCTGGGCGATCTCGGTGGTCATGATGAACACGTGCTCGTGCATGAGCGTCACGCCGAGGTCGGCGGTATCGATGGGGCCGCGGGCGGTATTGAGTTCTGACACGTGACTGATGCTAGGTCGACTCGGTGGTCGCACAACAGGGCCGGACAGTTTTGTCCGGTGCGTTCCGGCGGCGGCGCCGGTGCAGTACCGTCCACGCCATGTTGCTCAATCCCAACCACTTGCAACGCCGCTACCCGGATCGCCGTTCGGGGGAGATCATGGCCGCGACGGTGGACTTCTTCGAGTCGCGCGGCAAGGCGCGGCTGAAGGAGGACGACCACAACCGGGTCTGGTACTCGGAATTTCTGGACCACATCGGACGCGAGCGCATCTTCGCGTCCCTGCTGACGCCGTCCGAGTACGGCGCTGACGATTGCCGCTGGGACACCTACCGAATCAGCGAGTTCGCCGAGATCGTGGGCTTCTACGGGCTGAGCTACTGGTATCCCTTCCAGGTCACCGCGCTGGGCCTGGGCCCGATCTGGATGAGCCCCAACGAGGAGGCGAAGCGCAAGGCCGCCGCGGAGCTGGAGGCCGGCGAGGTGTTCGCATTCGGGCTGTCGGAGCAGACCCACGGCGCCGACGTCTACCAGACCGACATGATCCTGACGCCGTCCGAACACGGCTGGACGGCGAGCGGCGAGAAGTACTACATCGGCAACGCCAACGTCGCGCGGATGGTTTCCACGTTCGGCAAGATCGCGGGTTCTGACGAGTACGTTTTCTTCGCCGCCGACTCGCAGCACGATCGGTACGAGCTGATCAAGAACGTGGTGAACTCGCAGAACTTCGTGGCCAACTACGCGCTGCGCGACTACCCGGTCACCGAGGCCGACATTCTGCACCGCGGTCCCGAGGCGTTCCACGCCGCGCTGAACACCGTCAACGTCTGCAAGTACAACCTGGGCTGGGGCGCCGTCGGCATGTGCACCCACGCCATGTACGAGGCGGTCACCCACGCCTCCAACCGGGTGCTGTACGGCACCGTCGTCACCGACTTCAGCCACGTGCGGCGGCTGCTCACCGACGCCTACCTGCGGCTGGTCGCGATGCGGTTGGTGTGCACCCGGGCGTGTGACTACATGCGCAGCGCGTCGGCCGACGACCGCCGCTACCTGCTGTACAGCCCGCTCACCAAGGCGAAGGTCACCAGCGAGGGCGAGCGGGTCGTCATCGCGCTGTGGGACGTGATCGCCGCCAAGGGTGTGGAGAAGGACACCTTCTTCGAGGCCGTCACCCGCGAAATCGGTTTGCTTCCAAGGCTTGAGGGCACCGTACACATCAACATCGGGCTGCTGGCGAAGTTCATGCCCAACTTCCTGTTCGCCCCGAGTGGCGACCTGCCTTTGATCGGCCGCCGCGATGACGCGGCCGATGACGCGTTCCTGTTCGCGCAGGGGCCGACCGGCGGGCTTGGCAAGGTGCGCTTCCACGACTGGCGCGCGCCGTTCGACGCCTTCGCCCATCTACCCAATGTCGCGCTGCTGCGCCAGCAGATCGACGTCCTCGCCGAGATGCTGGCCAGCGCCACCCCTGACGCCGCCCAGCAGAAGGACGTCGACTTCGCGTTCGCGGTCGGCCAGTTGTTCGCGACGGTGCCCTACGCGCAGCTGATCCTCGAGGAGGCCGCGCTCTCGGACGTCGACGAGGCGTTGATCGACGCGATCTTCGCCGTGCTGGTGCGCGACTTCAACGGCTACGCCGTGGAGCTGAGCGACAAGCCCACGACCACGGACGACCAGGCCCGCTTCGCGACGCGGATGATCCGCCGCCCCGCCCACGACCCGGCGCGCTACGCCCAGATCTGGAAGGAGTACATCCTTCCCCTCAACGGCGCGTACCAAATGCGGCCCTGATTCGTGGGGCGAGCGTGCGGCAGGGCGCACTGGGCAACAACCCCTTGACTGTGACGCAGCTCACCGTAGTATGACCAGTGGTCATCGAGGTTAGGGGGCCGCATTGCCAACGGTGACTTGGGCGCGGGTCGACCCCGCTCGTCGCGCGGCGATCATCGAAGCCGCGGAAAACGAATTCGGGGCGCACGGGTTCTCCCGCGGCAGCCTCAACGTCATCGCGCGCAGGGCCGGCGTCGCCAAGGGCAGCCTCTTCCAATACTTCGCGGACAAGCGCGACCTGTACGCGTTCATCGCCGACATCGCCAGCCAGCGAGTCCGGGCCTACATGGAGGACCGCATCCGCGAGCTGGACCCGAGCCGGCCGTTCTTCGACTTCCTCACTGACTGGCTCGACGCGTGGGTGGCCTACTTCGCCGACCACCCGCACGAGCGCGCGCTGCACGCCGCGGCGACCCTGGAGGTCGACACCGAGGCGCGCGTCAGCGTGCAAAACGTCATCCACCGCCACTACCTGGAAGTCATGCGGCCGCTGGTGCGCGACGCGCAGGTCCGCGGCGACCTGCGCGCCGATTCGGACACCGACGCGCTGTTGTCGTTGCTGCTCTTGGTCTTTCCGCACCTGGCGCTCGCGCCATACATGCGCGGATTGGATCCGATTCTCGGGCTCGACGAACCCACGCCGGAGCAACCGGCGCTGGCCGTGCGCCGGCTCGTCGGGGTTCTGGCGGCCGCCTTCTCGGCGGCACCGCGCCCGCCCGTCCACTCAGGCCCACAACAATCCGAGGAGATCTCATGACACGCACACACACGAACTCGATGGTTCGAGGGGGCCTGAACTGGGACAGCCTGCCGCTGCGGCTGTTCGCCGGCGGCAACGCCAAGTTCTGGAACCCGGCCGACATCGACTTCTCCCGCGACCGCGCCGACTGGGAGCAGCTGACCGACGACGAGCGCCACTACGCCATCCGGCTCTGCGCCGAGTTCATCGCCGGCGAGGAAGCGGTGACCGAAGACATTCAGCCGTTCATGTCCGCGATGCGGGTCGAGGGCCGGCTGGGCGACGAGATGTACCTGACGCAGTTCGCGTTCGAGGAGGCCAAGCACGTCCAGGTGTTCCGGATGTGGCTCGACGCCGTCGGCGTCACCGACGACCTGCACGAGTACCTCGACGACATCCCCACCTACCGGACGATCTTCTACGAGGAACTCCCCGACTGCCTTAACGCCCTTTCGGTCGACCCGTCACCGGCCGCCCAGGTTCGCGCGTCGGTCACCTACAACCACATGGTCGAGGGCATGCTCGCCCTCACGGGCTACTTCGGCTGGCACAAGATCTGCGTGGAGCGCGGCATCCTGCCCGGCATGCAAGAGCTGGTCCGCCGCATCGGCGACGACGAGCGGCGCCACATGGCATGGGGCACCTTCACCTGCCGCCGCCACGTCGCGGCCGACGATGCCAACTGGGGCGTCTTCGAAACCCGGATGAACGAGCTCATGCCGCTGGGGCTGCGCCTCATCGAGGAGGGCTTCTCCCTCTACGACCCGATGCCGTTTGGCCTGTCGGTGGACGAGTTCATGCAGTACGCGGCCGACAAGGGCATGCGGCGCTTCGGCACCATCTCCAGCGCCCGCGGGCGGCCGCTGGAAGAGATCGACCTCGACTACTCGCCGCTGCAGCTCGAGGACACCTTCGCCGACGAGGACGAGAAGGCCCTGGCCGCCGCGTCGGCCTAGCTACTCGACCTTGCTGCCGCCGGCGGCGTCGCCGGCATCGATGTCGCCGACCCAGACGGTCTTGGCGTTCACGAACGCCCGGATGCCCAGTCCCGCGAGTTCGCGGCCGTAGCCGGATCGTTTGACGCCACCGAAGCCCAGCTCGGGGTAGGACACCGTCATGCCGTTGATGAAGACCTGGCCGGCTTCGATGTCGTCGATGAAGCGCTGCTGCTCGGCCTCGTCGTTGGTCCAGGCGTTGGACCCCAGCCCGAACGTGGTGGCGTTGGCGATCTCGATGGCCTCGTCGATGCTCTCGGCCCGGTACATCGACGCGACGGGCCCGAAGACCTCTTCGGTGTAGAGCGCCATGTCCTTGGTGATGTCGGTGACCACCGTCGGCGGGTAGAACCACCCCGGCCCGTCGATGGGCTTGCCGCCGAGGCGGATCGTGGCGCCCGCCGCGGCCGCTTCGTCGACCTGCTTGACGATGTCGTCGCGGCCCGACTCGGTGGCCAGCGGGCCGACGTCGGTGTCCGGGTCGGTCGGGTCACCCACCTTGAGCGCCTGCATCTTCTCGGTGAATTTGTCGACGAACGCGTCGTAGATGTCGGTGTGGATGATGAACCGCTTGGCGGCGATACAGGACTGGCCGTTGTTCTGGACGCGCGCGGTGACCGCGGTCTTGGCGGCCTCGTCCAGGTTCGCCGACGGCATCACGATGAACGGGTCGCTGCCGCCGAGCTCGAGCACAGTTGGCTTGATCTCGTCACCGGCGATGGCCGCGACCGACTGGCCCGCCGGCTCGCTGCCGGTGAGGGTGGCGGCCGCGACCCGGGGGTCGCGCAGGATGCGCTCGACGGCGCTGGACGAGACCAGCAGCGTCTGGAAGCAGCCGTCCGGGAAGCCGCCGCGGGCGATGACGTCGGCCAGGTAGAGCGCGGACTGCGGCACGTTCGACGCGTGCTTGAGGATACCGACGTTGCCGGCCATCAGCGCCGGCGCGGCGAACCGGACGGCCTGCCACAGCGGGAAGTTCCACGGCATGATGGCGAGCACCACCCCGAGCGGTTGGTAGCGGGTGTAGGCCCGTTTTGCGCCCACCGCCTTGGCGTCGGCGGGCTCGTCGGCCAGCAGTTGCTCGGCGTTCTCGGCGTAGTAGCGAAAACCCTTGGCGCACTTGAGCGCCTCGGCCTTGGCCGACTTCAACGTCTTGCCCATTTCCAGGGTCATCATCGCGGCGACGTCGTCGGCCTCCTTCTCCAATAGGTCGGCGGTCGCGTTTGCCCACGCCGCCCGCTGGGCAAAGGTGGTGTTATGGCGGTAGTCCTGGAACCGGGCGTACGCGCGGGCGATGGCCGCGTCGACTTCTTCGTCGGTTGCCGGGGTGAAGGTTTTTACTGTCTCGCCGGTAGCCGGGTTGATGGTGGCGATGGGCACGCTGACATCCTTCGCGTTGGGGTTGGTAAAAGGTCCAACACCCAGCCTGCCACTATCGTTCCCTCAAGGGAGGTGCCGGATGAGTAAAGCCGCCGAGCTGATGGTCAAGTGCCTGGAAAACGAGGGTGTTTCCGTGGTCTTCGGCCTGCCGGGGGAGGAGAACATCCGCTTCGTGCAGGCGCTGGCTTCGTCGAGCATCCGCTACGTGCTCACCCGGCACGAGCAGGCCGCGGCCTTCATGGCCGAGATGTACGGGCGGGTCACCGGGCGGGCGGCGGTGGTGTCGAGCACGCTGGGACCCGGCGCGATCAACATGCAACTCGGCGTGGCCGACGCCACGACCAACAGCACCCCGCTGGTCGCGATCTCCGCGCAGGTGGGCCACGACCGCGAGTTCAAGGAGTCCCACCAGTACGTCGACCTGGTGTCGATGTTCGCGCCAATCACCCGGTGGGCGGCCGGGGTCCCCACCGCGCGCGCCATCCCGGAGATGTTCCGCAAGGCGTTCAAGGTCTCCGAGACCGAGCGCCCGGCCGCGGTCTATCTCGCCGTGCCCGAGCACATCGACGCCGACGAGACCGACTACGACCTCACGCCGTTGCCGCGCAACGTCGTTCGGGCCGATGCACCCGCGCCCGGTCAAGTCGAGCGCGCGGTCGACATCCTGCGTAAGGCCAAGCGGCCGGTGGTGCTGGCCGGGCACGGCGCCGCCCGCGGCAACGCCACCGCGGCCCTGGTCCGGTTCTCCGAGGAATTCGGCATCCCCGTGGCCAACACCTTCCACGGCAAGGGCGTGATGCCCGACGACCACCCCAACAGCATCGGGACGCTGGGGTTCATGCGGCACGACTATGTCAACTTCGGCTTTGACAACGCCGACGTGGTCATCACCGTCGGCTACGAGCTGCAGGAGTTCGACCCGGTGCGGATCAACCCGCAGGCGGACAAGAAGATCATCCACATCCATCGTTTTCCGGCCGAGGTCGACGCGCATTACTCGGTGGACGTCGGCATCATCGGCGACATCGGCGCCTCGTTGGATGCGCTGAGGGACGGGCTGGACGGCCACGCCTACGAGGCCGATCCCGAGGTGCCCGGACACGGCCTGCTGGCCGAGGAATTCGCTCGCGGGCAACAGGATTCGCGCTATCCGCTGGCGCCGGCGCGGGTGGTGGCCGACACGCGCGAGGCGCTGGGCCGCAGCGACGTCGTCCTCGTCGACACCGGAGCCACCAAGATGTGGATGGCGCGACTGTATCCGACGTACGAGTGCAACACGTGCCTGGTGTCAAATGGCCTGTCCACTATGGGTTTTGCGCTGCCGGGTGCGCTGGGTGTCAAGCTGGCGCGCCCGGATTCGAAGGTGCTGGCGGTGGTCGGTGACGGTGCGTTCCTGATGAACTCGCAGGAGATCGAGACCGCCGTGCGGGAGCGGATACCGCTGGTCGTGCTGATCTGGGAGGACGGCGGATACGGCCTGATCGAGTGGAAGATGGACCTCGAGCTCGGCGCGCACTACTACGTCAAGTTCGGCAACCCGGATGTGGTCAAGTATGCGGAAAGCTTTGGCGCCAAGGGGTATCGGATCTCTCATGCGGACGAGCTGCTGCCGACGCTGCGCGCGGCCTTGGCGGATGACGGCGTCTCGGTGATCGCCTGCCCGGTCGACTACTCGGAGAACCTGCGGCTGACCGATCGGCTCGGCGAGCTGGACGAGACGCTGTAGTTCACGGCGAGGGTCTTAAGTCCTCACCTGAAAGGACGGGCCCGAAGGCCCTAGCGAAGCTGTTGTCCGGCGCGGAGCCTGAAGTCCGTGTCGAGGCACGTTCGAAAGCGCTCGGGTGCCGCCTCTGTTCTGGCGGTCGTCCTGGTGGCCGTGGGGACACCCGGGACGGCGAGCGCGGTCTACCCCGGCGTTCCGGAGTGGTATTCGCAGGCCGAAGTGCACCTGGCGAATACGACCAAGTTCATGCAGGCGGCGGTCGAGGCAATCGAAGCCAACGACGTCAACGCCCTGAAGTCCGCATGTTCGGCGGTGCACGACGAACAGACGATCGGCCTGCAGGCCCATCTGCCCACGCCGGACCCGGCGTTGACTGCTGCCCTGCAGTCCCAGATCAATGACTTCCATACCGCGACGCACCTTTGCATGTCATTGGGACCTAACAGCACCCCGGAGGATCTGGATCGAGCGGACTCGTTCGTGCACCAGGCAATTGAGGACCTGCGGACGGTCAACGACATCTTGGTTGACGATCTCAGTTGAGGGCCGGAAGTATCCAAAGTTTTTGCGCGAGTGTGTATCTGTGGCGATTTTCGGGTGCATTTTTGTCGGTGGGGGTCGCTAGGTTCGAGGGTATGAGTCCAAGCGGTCATCCAGACGTCGACGCGGTGTTCGACGATCTCGATGCCGTCTTGGCCCGTGTCCGCGCACTGCCGGTGGATGCTTTGAACGTTCACCAACAGCTGGCGATGCTCGAGCGCACCGAAAGGGTGCGCCGGCAGCTGCCGGCCCTCGAGCATCCGGTGATCAACACCCTGGGCCGGCAGGCCACGGCCGAGGAGTTG
>NZ_LZIZ01000107.1:0-3917 GCF_001666915.1 Mycobacterium sp. E3339
GCGAGACAACCAATTGGTGTGCCTGATGGCCGATCGCGACCTCACCCGCACCGGCGTGCAGGTCGACAGCTTCGGCGGGCCCGTCCGCCGCGCCCCAACTGCCCTCGACGGGAATTCCCGGGCGAGCGACGGCCGCAGCCTCCCATTCGATCGCCGGACCGCGCGAAGGCCTGGCGGCGCGCCCGGTGTTGAGTCAGTAAGGCGGAGAGCCGATGTCGTTCGTGATCACCGAACCCGACGCGATGGCGACGGCCGCCGACGAGCTGCAAGGGATCGGCTCGTCGCTGCAGGCGACGAACGCGGCCGTGGCCGGCCCGACGACCGGAGTGCTGCCGCCGGCCACGGATTCGGTGTCGGTGCGCGTGGCGACGATGCTGGACGCGCACGCCCAGCAGTACCAGGCGCTCAGCGCGCAGGCGGAACTGTTCCACAACCAGTTCGTGGAAACCCTGATCACCGCGAAGAACGCGTACGCGCAGACCGAGGCCACCAACGCGGCCGCCATGCAGTCGTCGACGGGCACGGACAAGATCGCGCTTATCATGGGCGGCACCGGGAACCCGTCGCCGGACCTGAAGTACATGACGTCCATCCAGCAGGCGTACCTCGCGCAGAATTACTCCGACTACACCCTGGTGAGTTTGCGTACGCCCGAACAGTTTTGGCCGATCACCGGGCTGGGCAGCGAGACCTTTGGCAAGTCGGTCTACCAGGGCATGGCCACGCTGAACTCCGCGATCCTGACGCAAACGGCGGCCGGCAATCACGTTGTGGTCGTTGGTTATTCGCAGAGCGCGACGATCGCCAGCCTGGAAATGCGCTACCTGCAAGCCCTGCCGGCCGCCCTACGCCCGAGTCAGGATCTGCTGAACTTCGTCCTGCTCGCCGACCCGAACAACCCGATGGGCGGCATCCTGACGCACTTCATTCCGGGCTTCGGGGCGTTCCACTTCGCCACCCCGCTCACCACGTCCTACGCGACGTCCATCTTCACGCTGCAATACGACGCGATCGCCAACTTCCCGTCGAACTGGTTGTGGCTGCCGTCGGACCTCAACGCCCTGTTCGGGTTCTTCGACCTGCACCACACGATGCCCTTCCTGTCGGCCGCGCAGGTCGCCGGCGCGATCCAGCAACACGTGGGCAACATGACCTTCTACTTCATGCAGACCGCGCAATTGCCGCTGCTGGATCCCATCCGATGGATCCCGATCCTCGGCAACCCGCTGGCGGACCTGCTGCAACCGTTCGTCAAGCCGTTCGTCGACCTTGGCTACTACGCGCCCGGGCTGTTGCCGGGCCCGGTGACCATGGCCGGTTCCCTCGGCCAGGGCGTCACGTCCGGAATTGCCGGCCCGTTGGTGCTAGGCCTGCCCCCACTGGCCCCCAGCGGTGTGGCCAGCGGCTTCTAGCGCGTCAGCGGATCGACACCAGCGGCCCCGGCGCCCGGCCGGCCGCCAGCGCGGCCGCGTCGCCGAGGAGTTCGGGCAGCTGCATCGGGTACACCGTCTCGCCGGCCGCGGCCAGCCGGGCGATGTCGGAGGCGTCACACCAGCGGTGGCCGTGAATGTAGCTGCGTTCGAAGTCGGTTCGGCCCGCGCCGGACGGCTCGAACCGCCGGGTGCGGTAGACGAAGTAGAACTCTTCGCTGTCGATCAGGGAGCCGTTGAACTCGAACACCTCGTCACGCCGCCAGAGCGGGCCGACCATCTCACCCGGTGCGACCCGCAGCCCGGTCTCTTCGGCCAACTCGCGGGCGGCGGCCTCTGCCAACCGCTCGCCCTTGCCCACCTCGCCGCCGACCGTGATCCACCACCTCGGCGCGTCCGCGCGGGCGATGGCCGGATCCGAACCGCGCAGCAACAGGACGGCGCCGGTCTCGTCGAGCAGCACGACGCGCGCCGAGGTGCGGTGGTTGAGCACCCCGTGGTCGCCGTGCGCCAACGCGTGGGGCCGTTCGACGATCTCGAAATAGCTGGGCAGCGCGGCGGTTCCGCCGAGGTGGAAGAGGCGCACCAGCGGCCGCTCGGCCAGCGCCAGCGTGTCCCGGACGGCGTCGTTGTGGAAGCGGCGGGCCAACACCACCCGCGCCTCGGCGTCGGCGAGCTCGGCGATCAATCCCGCCGGCAGCGACGCCGGATCGACGATCGCCAGCGCGGCCGACAGCTCGTTCTCGCAGGACTCCCGCGCCTGCCGCGGCGCGGCCTCGGCGGCGTCGGCCAGCGCGGCCAGCCGCCGGCCCTCGGAGGCGCCGCCGTAGGCGTCGATGGCGACCGCGCGCGCGACGACCGCGCGCCGCGCCAGGGCGCCGTCGAGCGCCTGCCACGACAGGTCGTAGCGCACGTGCAGCCGGTCCAGCCGGTTGGCCGTCTGATACGCCCAGGCGCCGACGATCGCCAGCACCGCGACGAGCACCGCGACGGCGACCACCAGCCACGTCATCAGCTGGCCACCTGCACCTTGGCGCCGGACGCGGCGACCGTCTCGTAGACCCGCATGATCTGGCTGGCCACCACCGACCAGTCGTAGCGCTGGACGGCCGCCGACCCGGCCGCCACGTAGCGTTCGCGCTGCACATCGTTTTCTAGCACCGCGATCAGGGCATCCGCCAGCGCGGCGCCGTCACCCACCGGCACCAGGCAGCCCGCCTCGCCGTCGCGCAGCACGCGCCGGAACGCGTCCAGATCGCTGGCCACCACCGCGGTGCCGGCCGCCATGGCCTCGACCAGGACGATGCCGAAACTCTCGCCGCCGAGGTTGGGCGCGCAGTACACGTCCGCGCTACGCATCGCCGACGCCTTCCCCGCGTCGTCGACCTGCCCCAAAAACCGGATGTGCTTCACCAATTCGCCTGCCTGGCCGCGCAATTCGTCCTCGTCGCCGCGGCCGACGATGAGCAGCTCGATGTCCGGGAAGCGCGCGAGGACCCCGGGCAGCGCCTCGAGCAGGACGGGCATGCCCTTGCGGGATTCGTCGTAGCGGCCCAGGAACAGCACGGTCTTGCCCGGCCGCGGGTACCCGTCCAAAGGTGGCGCCGAGGCGAACGAGTCGACGTCCACCCCGTTGGGGATCTCGACCGCGTCGGTCCCCAGCGCCTCCATCTGCCAGCGACGGGCCAAGTCGGACACCGCGATCCGGCCGACGATCTTCTCGTGCATCGGCCGCAGGATGCCCTGGAACACCGTGAGGGTCAGCGACTTGGTGGTCGAGGTGTGAAACGTCGCCACGATCGGCCCGGCGGCGATGTTCAGGGCCAGCATCGACAGGCTCGGCGCGTTGGGCTCGTGCAGGTGCAGGACCTCGAAATCGCCTTCGGCGAGCCACTTTTTGACCTTGCGGTGGGTCGCCGGGCCGAACCGCAGCCGGGCCACCGAGCCGTTGTAGGGAATGGGGACGGCCTTGCCGGCGGAGACGACGTACTCGGGCAGCACCGCGTGCGGCGACGACGGCGCGAGCACGCTCACCTCGTGCCCGCGTTGACGCATCACCTCGGCCAGCTGCAGCACGTGCGACTGCACCCCGCCCGGCACGTCGAACGAGTAGGGGCACACCATCCCGATGCGCATCAGATCTCCCTGAGCCGCGCCTGTCTGGCTTCAGACAGGTCGGCCAGCCACTGCGGTTGCAGCATGTGCCAGTCCTCGGGGTAGGCGGCGATGTTCTTGGCGAACTGGTCGGCCAGCGCCTGGGTGATGGCGGCCACGTCCCCGCCGCTGCAATCCAGCGCCGGGAACACCTCAAACCCCCAGCCATCACCGTCGAACCAGCAATGCACCGGAAGCAACGCCGCACCGGTCGCAATCGCCAGCTTCGCCGGCCCGGCCGGCATCCGGGTGGCCTCGCCGAAGAAGTCGACCTGCACGCCGGTGCGGGTGAGGTCGCGATCGGCCATCAGGCACACCAATTGGTTGTCTCGC